>JAIRTS010000055.1 GCA_031254795.1 Treponema sp. | reverse complement strand
ACTGTATTACAGGAGACAGCCTGTGGAGACGAAATACAACCAGGCGAGACAGAAGATGGAGGGCTTCAGCGGACGGCTCGCCGACAATGTCAAACAGGATTTTCACGCGATGACGACGGCGCCGGACATGTTGGCGAGCGGACTGAGGGAGGCGAGTGAAAAGACGCCGAAGGGGAAAACGGGAAGAAGGAAGCGCGAGCGCCGGGCGAACGCGAGCCACGCGGCGGGGGCGCTGAATGGCCGGCTTGTCGGGACGCTGATAACGGATGACAGCTTTGAGGGGAACCACTTATATCGGGAACTGGCGTCGGAGACACGGCGGCGGGCGGCGACGGCGAGGCCAAGCCGCGAAGCGGCGAGAAAAGCATATCTGAGAAAACCGCGTTTTCATCACAACCACAAATCGAACTGTTGAGGGGGGAGGCAGGAAGGGAAACAAGTCCCCGCTGTCCTTGTTTCTTAACTTGTTGACAGTGGGAACTCGCCTGCCCTTTCCAACTAAACCCACGGAAGCGCCGAATGATCTGGCTTTTTTGCCAGAACCTCGCCCAATGGCGGCTTAACGCGGCGGCGACGCGCGCCTGATTTACTAAAGAGCAGCGAACGCTCTTGACAAGGCGTTCAAAAGAATTTATTCTGTAAATGTTTAATATTCGAGGCAGTTTCAAAACTGAAGTTTTGAAACTGGCTCATCACTAATGCCTATGAGGGAACGTCATGCATACGAGTCCGTTTTCCGCTAAAAATTTCGCCAAATCTTTGAACGCTTCTTTGTATATGTTTTCTATATTGAGTTTGCTTGCCCTTTCCGGGTGCAGCAGCGTCGGCGTCAGCGGCATGTACGCGACCAATACCACCGCCGTTCCCGTGGGGTCCAGAGGGCTGAAAACAGAGAGCGGGGACAATGTGTTCGGCGCGACGCTTTTCACTGAGGCTACGGCGCTTGGCAGTGAAATCAGTTATTTTGCGGGCAAAAACACTTTTGCCGGAAACAAGGTGTCGGGGCTGGATTTCGGTCTTGCCCTTAGACTTCCCATCAGCGTCAAGCGGGTGACGATAGCTCCATTTGCCGGCGCCGATTGCCGGTACTACCTAAGCGGCAATAGTTTGGAAGACGCCGCCCGCAAGACGGGCAATATACTGGACGCTATTACTGAAAACATTTGGCTGAAAGCCGGACTCGGCATTGATTACGCCTTCACAAACTCCTTCTTCCTGAAAGCCGAAGCGGGGTACAGCAGACAATTGGCAAGCGACAGGCAAAAAGAGCGTTACTCCACCAGTTTTTTCAGCCCGGCGTATGGTTTGAAATTCAGAATCGGAGTCGGAACGTATGTAGGCTCAGCAAAAAAGAATTTTCCAAAAAAGAAAGCGCCGACCCCAGCCGCCGCCTTTAAACCGGACGTTTCCACAACATCTACACCAACGGCGAGTCAGCCGTCCGCCGTAGCAGCCATAACGCCGGCTGCTACGATTCCGAGCGTCCCGCCAACAGCTTCGAAAAAGACGCTGGCTTCAGGGGAGCAGGTATATATCGGCGCAACCTATAAATGCCAATTCTCTTCCCAAGACACTTTTCAGATTTACGCTCTAAAAGACATACCCTTGCGGTACAGCTCTCTAACCATATTTACGGAGGGCGTAAAAGACACCATGGTTGCGATTATAACCATTGAAGGAGCGCAGGCCATTGGTAATCAAAGAGCGATGGAACTGTTGTTTGATGATCCTGACCGGTATATCCTTGCTCTTGACGATGATTCCGGGGAGAATGCCAACGCCAAAGTCAGCGTAAACGTTCCACGGGAAAGAGCGGCTATCGTCATGGTGGTGAACAAGGATAAAAGCGCCGGCAACTACACGCTGACTGTCAGAGGAAAAGACAGTGGAGGAAACGCAATCGTAATATCTGACTCCGAAAAAGCGCCGGTAATACAAGCGAACAGGACATATCAGCGCACGTTCACTTCTTTGGACTCCTCCATACACCTATACGGATTAAGCGATGTGGCTTCGTACAGATCACTCACGTTATATACCGAGGGCAATCTGGACACAGGGTTGCTGATTATCAGCGCCAACGGCGCCAAAACGCTCGCCGACACCGGGGATCCCTCGCGAATTCAAAGCAAAGATATTTTAGGCTATGACACCGACTCTGGAACCGATTATAACGCCAAGGCGACGATTGCGCCTCCACGGGAGGGAACCTGTTTCGTTATAGTGACAAGCAAGAGAAACGGTACGTATACATTGACCGTCAACGGAAATTAACGAGCGTCGCGCCATAGACGTGCTGCAGCCGGTTTTGGCGCGGATATTTTATCAGGAGGATAGAGATGAAAAAATATTGCATTGTCTTCATCATGTTGTCAGTGTTTGTAACTTCTCACATGTTCGCCGGAGGCGGCGTTCAAAAATTGAGGCCGGCAGTAAAGAAAGCCGCTTCTTATCTCAAGAAAAAACTTCCTAACGACGGCTCAAAACTGGCTATTTTCAGTTTGCATTCGAATATGTTGGAAAATTTTTTCGTGGATGAATTGACGGATGGATTAAGCAATATCACATCCTTTAATATTGTGGATCGCACCCAGCTTGCCGCCATCGCCAAAGAGATGGGGTTTCAACTGTCCGGGGAAGTCAGCGATACGGAACAGGTTCAGATTGGGAAAAAAGCGGGCGCGCAAAGAGTCATTTCTGTTTCCGTGCAGAATATGGGACAACAACAATACCGTTTCAGAGTACGCGCCATAGATGTTGAAACAGCGCGGCTATATGGAGCAGAATCGTTCACCGTGTCCGATCCGGTGATAGATTCTATGTTGAGCGTGGACTCCAACCCGCCTAATTCGCCGACGCCGGATCGGGAAGTGTATCAGCTCAACGTCGATCCGCCGGCGCCTCCCTCTGATTCGGCGGGGAGTTTCACCAATCCCATTGCGTTGCCGGTAAATAACACATGGAATTCTCAAACCCTGCGTACATCCGAACTGTGGTTCAAAATAACCCCGTCAACGACAGGCGCTCTTGTTGTGGAAACAGACGGCGGTCTCGACACCTATCTGGAGCTTTTTGACGCGTCCCGAAATAGACTCAGTTCTGATGACGACAGTGGGAACAGCCTGAACGCCAAAATCGAATACAACGTCACGTCCGGCAGAAATTATATGCTCAGAGTGATCGATGTTGACAAAGCCGTTGGTCCGTTCCGTATCAAGGCAAATGCAACACGGTCAGGACCGACTCCTCCAAATCCCGGCGTGGTGGACCTTACAGCTTCTACGGAAGCGGTGCTTGACATAACCATAGGGAACAGCTATGTGAACCGTTTTGCGAAGACGGACGCCATTCATCTGTACAGCCTTGACATTCCACAAGGATACCGTTCCGTCAATATATATACGGAAGGCTCCAGAGACATCAGCATGGCAATTATAACGTTTGCCGGGATGGCGCGTTATCTTACAGACGGAACCGACGCCCTGTCAAGCGGCGATATTTTGGGAAACTCTACGGGGCGCGGCAACGCGAACATTACATTTACCGCGCCTCAATCAGAGCGGACATGTTATATTCTGGTTGGCGAAACCAATGATAAAACGGGATTGTATACCTTAATAGCGCGAGGCGTCAGGTAGATGGCTTTTCAGAGCGCGGGTAGCCCCCGCTCTGAAGGAGGCATTATATCCGCGCTTTCCAATAAAGAGAGAAAGAACAGGATTTGCCATGCCATGACGACCCCCTCAATCATGGGAAATTAAGATGAACGCCGGGAAAAACTGCGCGAGTACAAGCTCCGCAAGGAGATGTTTGCTGAAGTTAGCGAAGGTTGCCAGACGCCGTTACGCGCAAATTGGGGTGATCGCCACGTTCAAAATGGACGCGGCGTTTATTGCAATTATTGGAATGCGACGCCGCGACGCCTCGCCGGAAGTCCGGGGGAATATGCCGGCGGCCTGACCGTGTGGATCGATATTCATAGCCGCCAGGCGGCTGCCGCGCGGCAAGCGGTCTCCACGCCGCCTGAAATTTACTCGCCTCGGCCAAAGTACACAAATTATGCTATGCGCATTCGGCGCGGTTGACAAAATAAAAGCAGAGAAAAAAACTTCGCCGCCCACCGCATCGAACAAGACTCGCTTTCAAAAAGCAAAAAATTTTTCACAATAGGCAATTTAGGGTATTTTTGGCTTGACAGCTTGCAACAGACTCTTGACAAATTTTCCGTACTTGC
>JAIRTS010000258.1 GCA_031254795.1 Treponema sp. | reverse complement strand
CTGAGACGGGAACTGGAAACGCTGGACGGCGAATATTCGGCGACGGAGGCGAGACAATCGGTGTTCATGTATGTCGAGGCGTGTTACAACCGGATTCGGCTTCATTCGGCGCTTGGCTGCCTTGCCCCTGATATCTTTACCTGTGGGCAAGCCGCTTAACACTGCCTGCCCAACGGGGTAAAGTCCTCTCCGTCCGCTTCCCCGATGCCCCGCGCTTTACCCACCGGCAATAGGCGCCGCCGCCGACCCCGAAAATCCCGGCCATCTCCCTAACGGTGTATCGGCCCCGGTTGGACATCATAAACCGGCGCGCCATTACTGGGGTTCCCCTTGCGCGAAGACGGCCGCCGCTTTTTTTAGGATTTCGAGTGAGGCGGAGCCTCACGCCGCCGTCCGCAGGGCGTTGTTTTCCTTCCGCGGCCGGGCAAGCTCCTGGCCCCGCGACCATCCGCGCCCGGGGAAAGCCGGCGAGACCGCCCCCGCCGCCGCCCGGGCCCGCCGGATCCGGCGGTGGGGCAGGTGTTCGTCAATGCCCAAATCCGCCGCGACTTGGCGCGCCGGCTTCCCGCGCTTCCGGGCTGGCGCCGCCGCCTCGGCTTTGATCTCCTCCGGGTATGCCCGCCGCTCCCCGTCTTTCTTTCCCATCGTTCCCTCTCCTTCTGGTATATCTCCCGCTTATCTTCGTGTCCACCCACCGAGGTAAGCTCCACGCCCAATTGGTATACCCCCACTGTTCACCGGTAACCCATCTCCAACCATTACCGGTACGCTGGTCGCCAATCCAGTATAGTTTTTTTTGTCCATTGGCTATCAGGGAAAATACTTCCCTCTGTTTCGCTGTCGATGTTATGGTAGCGAGATGCCCACCTTTGCTTTCACAAAAAGTTTTGGCCTGTGTCCAAGATACGTCCGGAATTCGTCTGTCTCAAGGCGGTCATAGCGAGTTTGTCTCGGTTTTATCTGATATTTGGTTGATTCAAGCGCTTTTAAGACTTTGGCGACGCTTATTCGCGGCGCGGAGCCGATATCCCGTATGCCAATTCCCTGGGCAAGCATGATTTTGACGGTCTGAGCGACCCGGGAAAGGCATCCCCGGCAGGACAGATCATGGCCGCCGGTGAACTGGCGACCGCGTTGAGCGCGCCGGTAATTTTGTTTGCCGTCGCGTTTTTTCCCCTTTCGGGTTATGTTAGGGCTGTGGCAATGGGGGCGTTTGATTTCTATGGTTAGTCGCATAATTTCATGTGGTTGCTTCGGCTAAAACAACGGGCACCGCTGCTTGCCACCGTTCTTGATCTTGACCGCGAAGTACGCCGTCTTCTCCTGTCGTTGCACTCGAATTGCGCCACATCCTTCCCGATCCGTGGGAACACCCGTAGCGGTGTGGGTGTTGTCGTGAGGCTTGAGACCTAAGGACGCGAAGTTCGAATCCATAAGGAAGAGAGAAAGAAAATACCGGCGTTTTATGTCCCGAATTGCGGTGATGAACGCGTCGAGCACCTTCTTGCGCCGCACCGTCGTCACAGGTGCGCGGGTCGTCTCGTTTTTCGCCACGTCCAACGCGCTTTCCGCGTTTCCCGTCAAAACGCCGACCCGGGTGGTGGGATCCAATCTGAATAATGCGCCATAGCTCATTCCTTTTTAAGTCGCAAAGCGGTTTGTATGTAGCGCTACGCCGGTGCCGCCACCAACCGGCTAAAAGCGGTTGCCGAAGGGATAAAAATAGTCGGATGGGGCGAGGATAATAAACGCGGGTTGATAGCGGCGGCGGCGCGGCCATTCAAATAGCGCGTCTTTTTCATTTTTTGGCTTATGCGTCTTTTTAATAGTATGCGCTTATGGCGGCGCCACCGGTATTTCACTTCACTACCACCGGCGAACGCTCGTTTGCCGTAGAAAAATACAACACTGCGTTAATGATCGTAAAGCCTAGGGCTGTACCCGCCGCGATAGTCGCGCCTATCGAAATGGGAAACCACGCGTTCGCGTCCGGCGCGGATCGTCCCCGGATGGCGGCGCCGAGCATGCCGCCGTTGCCGCCCCAGAGGGCGTCCATGCCGGCGACTAGGGCGACAGGCAGCGTCAGCCAGAACAGACCGTACGACAGGTACAGCCTGCTCATGGCTCTTTCAACCGGTTTTTTTTCAGGTTCCGGCAACACCCGCGTCTTTACCGTCGACATGGCCGCCCGCGAGTCAACGACAACGGTTCCCGCCGTCTTCTTAACGGTTCCGTCAAGCCCGATTTGCTCGCTTTCTATCCGGTAATAGGCAAGCGCGCCAGACCCCGCGTCAAGCGTCAGCGGCGCCTGTCCCACGTAGAGCGCGCCCTGATACACTGCGGACGCCTGTTCTGAGAATACGGTGGGGGTAAATATCGTCCATTTTGATTTGGCTTGAGGCGTCAGCGCGGTAAAAGAAAACGGAACAGACGTGATGAGGGGCAGAGTGAAGGATACATCGGTTTGCTCGCCTTCGTTAAGCTCAAGGGAAACGGAGGCGGTTTCCCGGCCGCTTGCGGACGCGGTGAGGGTCACTTCCCCAGGGGAATGCTCAAAGTTGGAGATCTCACCGGTTCCGACAAAGGTTTCATTGACAAACAGGGATGCGTCAAAGGCGTCCGCATGAACCGTAAGCAACGCGGGCGCGACGCCGGAGACCATCGCGGTAAGATCGCCGGCAAGCTCCTTGACGGCGCCGGTCATTTGATCGGATGAAAACAGGATGCTGTCTTCATATAAATAAGAGTTGCTGTACAGCGTGTACACTTTCAAGGTAAGGTACATACGTCCTTGAAAGAGCGTAATGGCGCCCGTTAAAAAGCCGTCTATTTTTTCCTGAACACAAAAGGCGAATTCCTTGCCGGTTTCAGGCGGTTTGGGATATGTTTCTATTTTGTTAGCCTCAATTAAGGTAAAAACCGGCTCCCGCGTAATAAGCGGCGCCTCGACGGATGCTTTCTCAAAAGTGTCCCGTAATTTCTCTATGTCGCTGTTTATGGTTTTGAGAGATTTTTTGTATTTCCACGCCGGATCGCCGAGGAACAACAGTTGATCGCGCTGACTCCATTTGTCGGCTATGGCTTTTGCCGCAGCCGCTTTGCTTTTTTCCCACGCCACGGTTTCATAGTATGTGTATTCCTCCGCGCCGCGCCATCGTTTTTTTATGGCATTCAACAGCAAGACAAATTCACGCTGGACAAGTTCCCCGACGAGCTGATGTTCCGATGGAAGCGCGGATATGTCAAACGCCGTCACCGCAAAGTTCCATTCGGGATTCAATGGCGCGGGCGCGGTTTCCGCAGACGCTTTTGCATGGAGCGATGACACAAAGCAAAAAAAAAGGAGAAAAAAAAGAACGGTATGATAATGGAGGAACGCCGTTTTCATCGCGTGCGGCGTATACGGCAAACCGGCTGCTTTATATCTCCGCTTCCAATTCCGTCCGTCCATTTTCTTATATACTAGATCATTTCTTCTCTTTCCATGCAAAACGCAGATACTCCTCAATAAAAAGGTCTATGTCTCCGTCCATTACGGCTTGAATATTGCCCATCTCGGTCTTGGTTCGGGTGTCTTTCACCATGGTGTAGGGCTGGAACACATACGAGCGTATCTGACTGCCAAAAGAAATGTCTTTTTTTTCTTGAGCGAAGCGCTCGTTGTCCTTTTCCTTTTCCGCCCTGTAATACTCGTAAAGCCGCGCCTTGAGCATGCTCATGGCTGTGGCGCGGTTCATGGTCTGACTGCGCTCGCTCTGACACGCCACCACAATGCCTGTCGGCAGGTGGGTGAAGCGCACCGCACTGTCCGTTTTGTTGACATGTTGACCGCCCGCGCCGCTGGAACGGTAGGTATCCACGCGCAGGTCTTCGGGGCGGACATCCACCTCAATGGAATCGTCAAGCGCCGGAAACACATAGCATGACGCAAACGACGTGTGCCGCCGCGCGTTTGCGTCAAACGGCGAAATCCTCACCAGGCGGTGAACGCCGGATTCGCCCTTGAGAAAGCCGTAGGCGTAATCGCCTTCGATCTTACACGTGGCGCTTTTTATGCCGCCTTCGGCTTCAAGCCGGTCAACTTCCTCAATGGAAAACCCTTTGCGTTCAGCCCAGCGCAGGTACATGCGGTACAACATCTGCGACCAGTCGCAGGCTTCTGTGCCGCCCGCTCCGGCGTGAATGGTGAGAAAGCACCCGTTTTTGTCAACCTCGCCGGACATAAGCTCGAACAAGTTTTGTTTTTCAAACCGCGCGGACAGATCTTTTAACGTGGCTTCTATTTCAGGCGATTGGGATTCGTCTTTTTCCTCACACGAAAGTTCATACAGGGTATCAAGATCATCAGCAGCGGCTTTTATCGCCTTCCATGGCTCATAGCGGGATTTGAGGGCTTTCAACTCCCCCATAGTCTTTTCCGCAACCGCTTGATCGTTCCAAAAATCAGGCGCCCCGGATTTCTTTTCTATACCGGCGATGCGCTCCGCAAAGGAAGCGTCTTCAAAGACGCCTCCAAGTGTCGTAGATTTTTGCCCGCAACGTTTCGACGGGCGTTCCTAATTCGCTTAACAACATGGTCGTATCTTATCAACTTTTTACTTTTTTGTAAACAGCGGTTATAATGGCGGGAATTGTCAGGCTAAGGTTCCGATGAAGCAGTCTTGTTGATAAACGGGCTAGCGCGCTTATTCGCTTAAATCCATGTTTGTATTTTGAAGATTTGCCATTTCGAGAACACTTTTGATCGTTTCATGCAGTTGTTCGGGTAAAAAAGGTTTTACGATGTACCCTGCGGCTCCCATGCCTAGAGCTTTGTCTATGATTTTCTGATCCGCGGTGGAAGAAATAAAAATAACCGGAATGTTTTTATATTCTATTCTTGTTGTATTGATGGTTTCCAGAAAATCAAGTCCTGACATTCCGGGCATTTCTATGTCTAAAAGAATAAGATTTACCTCGATCAAACGAAGCGCCGTCCATGCCGCGCTTGCGGTTTTAGCAAGCCGCATATCGTAATCATCACCCAGAATACCGTTAAGACTCTCAAGTATTTCAGGCGTGTCGTCAACTGCCAAAATCGTTTTCTCATCCATAACCTTACCTCAAGATAGCGTTTTATTCGCAGTGGGGTCTAATACCCCGCCCCCTTTAGGG
>JAIRTS010000202.1 GCA_031254795.1 Treponema sp. | reverse complement strand
ACAAGGATCCGGCGCTGACCCTTGAATCAGTTGTTTCTGTGAAAGGTACGCCCGCGCTGAACGAAAAAGCGCCGGGTGGAGCTGAAATCAAAGTGCAAGCCCTTGAATGCATCGCTCGCGCAACCGGCGATCTGCCGTATCAGGTGAATGGCGATCCCGCCAAAACCGGTTTGGAAGCCCTGCTGGACAACCGGGGTTTGTCTCTGCGCAACCCCAAAATCAGGGCGATTTTCACGGTGCAGGCGACCATCATTGAGGCGTTCTCCGCATATCTGCGCGGCCAAGACTTCATCGAGATAAAGACCAGCAAGCTGGTGGGCAACAGCACCGAGGGCGGCTCGGAACTGTTCGAGGTCGCGTATTTTGACCGCAAGGTCTACCTCGCCCAGTCACCTCAATTTTACAAAGAGACTATGGTCGCAAGCGGCATGGAGCGGGTCTTCGAGGTTGCGCCCGCATACCGCGCCGAAAAGCACGACACCCCGCGCCATTTGAACGAGTACGTTTCTCTGGACGTGGAGATGGGTTTTATTGATTCAGAAAAAGACCTTATTGAGCTTGAAAAAGGCCTTTTGATCCATATTTTTGAGGAAGTTGCGCGAAAAAACGCCGCTGAACTCGCCCTGTGGAACGCGGCTGTTCCCAATGCGGAAGCCGTGAATCAATCTCCTACAGTGGGTTACGAGGAAGCCGTGAAAATAGCCGGCGCCGAATCCGCCAAAACAGGCGGCGGACGCATTTTCGACATCACGCCGGAAGCGGAACGCTTCCTCTGTTCATGGTCGCTTCGGGAATACGACTCGGATTTGCTTTTTGTCAACGGATTTCCCCGGCGGTACCGCCCGTTCTACACCTACCCGCTTGACGCAAGCCGCACCATGAGTTTCGACGCCCTTTTCCGAGGGCTGGAGATCACTACCGGCGGCAGAAGACAACACGATTATCAGGCGTTCCTTGACATCCTGCCTAAATTCGGCTTAAAGGCGGAAAATTTTACAAACTACCTTGACCTGCTTAAATACGGTTGCCCGCCTCATGGCGGCTTCGCCATTGGTTGCGAGCGCCTTACGGCCCGCATTTTGGGCATTGCCAATGTGAAGGAAGCCAGCCTCTTCCCTCGCGACCGCAAGCGCGTGGAGCCGTAACAGAAGACTCGCGGTATGCCGTATTCTCCTGCCGCTGTCACCTACCTCCTCAAACTCGGCGAACTCACGCTCAAAGGTGAAAATCGGGGTGGTTTTGAGCAGGCATTGAGACGCAACGCGCGTTCCATGCTGAAAGGAACGGGCACTCAACTCGTAGCGACGGACGGGCGTTATTTTATACACGCTTCTGAAAACGTTTCTGAAAAAATTGAATTCACACTGAATCACCTGTTCGGCATAACAGGCTGGGCTAGAACCCGCTTCTGCGAAAAAACCATTGACGCGGTTTGCAAAGCGTGTGTTGAAGAAGCCCACGCCCTTCTCGCCGACGGCGGTGCCGGTGGCGGCGTTAAAACCTTCAAGGTGGAAGCGCGGCGCACGGACAAGAGCTTCCCGCTCGAATCCTACGGGATCATGGCGGCGGCGGGCGAGGCTGTTCTCGCCGCGATTCCCGCCCTAAAGGTCGATGTTCACAAGCCGGACGCCGTCATCACGGTCGAGATACGGGAAAAAGCGTACATATACGCCGGCAATCGCAAAGGGCTGCGGGGCTTGCCGGTCGGAACCGCCGGACGCGGGCTGCTCCTTCTGTCAGGCGGCATTGATTCGCCGGTCGCCGGCTTCTTGATGGCCGGGCGGGGCATGAGCATAGACGCGGCGCACTTTCACGCTTACCCCTACACATCAAAGGAAGCCCGCGACAAGGTTGTCCGGATCGCCAAAACGCTGGGACACTACACGCTCGGCGTCCGGCTTCACATCGTGGGTTTTACCAACGTGCAAATGCGCATAAAGGAAAAGGCGCCCCCGGCGTGGACGACGATTCTCCTCCGGATGGCGATGATGGAAGCCGCCGAATCTATCGCCCGTGAGGAGCGTTGCAAGTGCCTCATAAGCGGAGAGAGCCTTTCGCAGGTGGCGAGTCAAACCATCGAAAACATCCGCTGTACCGAAAGCCGTACGACCATGCCCATCTTGCGTCCGCTTATCGGCATGGACAAAGAAAGCGTCACCCGCATAGCCGAAAAAATAGGCACCTATAAAACTTCTATCCTGCCGTATGAGGATTGTTGCGTTCTGTTCAGTCCAAAACATCCGACGCTTCGGGGAGATGTGGAGGAAGCGTCGGCGTATTACGAACGGCTCGAATTAGGCGATCTTATTGAGAAAGCGGCGCGGGAGCGAGATGAGGAAAACTGTTCGTTTGTGGGGCGGCGGCTTCCCTCTTGACAAAAACGCCCATCTTGTTACAATAGTTTTGAAATGTGTCTTGCGCACGGGGCCGACAGCGGCGGGTTTTGCAGTTTCGCGGCTTCCATCTGATCGCTGTGGAGAGCGGCGCTTCTGGCAACCTGTCGCGCGTATAGGTTTTACGTCATTTTGCGCCGCAAAAACCTATGGGTTGCCGGCTATTAAAAAATGAGCCTGATCCAAAACGCGAATTGTGTTTGTGAACATAGTTTGGGGTGGTTTTGGAACAGCTTCAAATAGTAAAAATTTAACCGTAAAGGAAGGGAGGTGATTATATGGCGCATATTATTGTAGATG
>JAIRTS010000001.1 GCA_031254795.1 Treponema sp. | reverse complement strand
CTTGGGGCCATCGACTACGCGCTGCACGGCGGCCGCAGGCCCGGACTCCTGGTAGTTACCGACATCGACGACACCCGACTCCAACGGGCGGCTTCCATCTTCAGTCCCGCTGAGGCGGCGAAGCAGGGTGTCAAACTGGAATACGTGAACACCAAAGAAATGGCCGACCCGGTGGCCGGCCTGAAAGAACTCAACAAGGGTAAACTCTACAACGATGTCTTTGTCTTTGCCCCGGTTAAGCCGGTGGTGGAAATGGGCGGCGGGCTTTTGGGAAGCGACGGCTGCCTTAATTTCTTCGCGGGCCCCACGGACCCGGCCTTCTCGGCGAACTTTAACTTTTACAATGTCCACTACGAATCCCACCACCTCGTAGGGACTTCCGCGGGCAACACCGAGGACCTCAAGGAAGCCGTCGCCCTGATGAATGATGGACGCCTGACCCCCTCGTCCCTCATCACCCATGTAGGCGGCCTCAACGCCGTGGCCGAAACCACCGTCAACCTGGACAAAATACCCGGCGGCAAGAAGCTCGTCTACACCCACAAAAATCTGCCCCTCACCGCCATCGCCGATTTTGCCGAAAAGGGAAAAGAAAATCCCTTCTGGAAAGCCCTGGCGGAGATCACCGGGAAGAACAAGCAGCTCTGGTGTCCCGAGGCGGAGGCGTATCTTCTTGAAAACGCGCCCGAAATTTAGAGGCCGGCTATTCAAACAGTATCGATAAAAAGGATTCAGGGCCGTTCAAATTGCTGAAGTAAAGGGACAGGTCGAGCCCTTCCAGGGCGGACCTGATTTTTCCCTCTTCCATCGGGTAGCCGCTGAGTCTGGCGGTTAATTAAAATAGATAACCCTCCGGCTTTGCCGGGGAACTCAAAGGGTTTGACAATTCCTGGATTATAAAATGAACCTCCTGCCAGTGAGCCGCCAAAGTTCAAAGGACAGGAGGAGGCGACGCAAGATGCAGAGAGTCTAACGCGTGACGTATGGGAATGCGAGTGTCATGTGGTATGGACGCCAAAATATCGCAAGAAAAAATTGTACGGAGACTTAAGGGAATGTCTCGGAGAACTATTTCACGAGTCGGCGCGGCGGAAAGAAAGCAAGACAGAGGGAGGCCATTTGCGCCCGCCCCATATCCATGCGCTGATAGAGACACCCCCGAAATATTCAGCAACCCAAGTGGCGGGATATATCAAAGGGAAGAGCGCGATAGCGACAGCCCGAAATTATCTTGGGAGGAGGCGGGGCTTCGCGGGACAAAGCTTCTGGGCAGAAGGATATTATGTGTCAACGGTCGGGAGGGACGAAGCGACAATCAAGAAGTATATCCAGGAACAAGAAGCGGAGGACAAACGACTGGATCAGTTGGAATTATTCAAAGAAAGCTGACAACAACCGCCTTTAGGCGGTTCCAAAACAAACCGCTTTGAGCGACTCACGAATTCCAACCCTCCGGCTTTGTCGGAGGCTATTGACTATCGAAAAGCTTTTCTGGCTTTCTGACCCGGCCAGCGCAGCCGCCTAATGCGCTGTTCCAACATCAATCGCCATAAGGCCGCCGTCTGATCGTTCGTTCCTTGAACTGTCCTTAGTGTCATATAAATTGCGCTATGCGCAATGCGCCCTAAAATTTATCGAAAAATTTATTCAAAAAAGAAGTTGACAAAAAAATAAAGCCATTATAATTGGAAATAAGCAAAGAAGACTCGGCGGACGGAGAATATGATCTCATATCACATATGAAACTGCAAAAACTCATATATTATTGTCAAAGCTTCCATCTTGCGCTTTGCGACAAGACGTTGTTTCATGAGCCGATTGAAGCGTGGCCGCACGGTCCCGTATACCCCGCGCCTTATCATAATCTAAAATATCTCGGCTCCCTTCCGGTCACGGTCATCGCGGATTGCGCGTCTTCATTAGCCGACAGCGAGAAAGAGATCGTACGGCTTGTCTATGACAAATACGGGCAATATTCAGCGGGCAAACTGCGTCAAATGACGCGTGACGAATCGCCCTGGAAAAACGCCGCGCGAGGCGATGGCATATCAAAAGACGCGATTAAAAATTTCTTCGCGCGGAGCCACATACACATAATTGTTCCGCCGGAAGACACGCCGCCGCTTGCTGAGGAAGAGAAGCGAATCGTCGCGGCCGCTTTGGAGGAGTTAGAAACGAGTGGCTTTGATTTATCCACCGTACGCTGAGCGTCAAAAAAAGGCGACGCTGGAGAAATATCCGGGGCTTCGCCTTCTTGTTGAAAAGCTGGAGAGAATCATTTCAGACAATCCTTCGCGCGGGCATGAGGAAATGATAACTTTACCCGCTAAAGGTCGGATAAAAGTTAAGACGCAATCGGTCAAGTTGTCTTTTTTCCCCGAACAATACAGCATAGGATATGACTGCCTTTCCGCGACGTATATACAAACCGATGAAGACAGCCTTGTCATTACCTTGCGCTTCAGGCAGACCCTAGACAGCAAGGCTTTTGTGTCGCCTCAAACACTCGTCAGAAAAGCCGCCGATTCTTGAATGTTCGTGTCGTCGCCTCTCGCCGATGGGGTTATGTCAATCTTTGCGCGCTATGGCGTGGAGCGCGCCGCGCTCGGACAGGGGGTTTTGAGCGTAAAAAAGCGAAAAATCAGCTAAAGAGACTTCCTCTAACGTCCGTTATAAAATGATAGGGTAAATAATGCTTCTTGGGAGACTCAATGAAAAAGTCGCTTTCACAATTTTATTGTTGTTTTTCTATATTGTTTCTATGTTTGCAGAGGAACCGGCGTGGAAAGTTGTGGATCTGGTGGACGAGTTTGATGATCCGACTGGCTCGAAATGTCTCGTCGCGCTTGTTTCGGGCAAGTTTTCAAATTCCTTTGCCAGCAATAGCAAACTAGACGTGTACATATTTGTCGATGGCGTGGATGAATGTTATTTTCTTTTTTATGAGTATGGCATATCTAATGCAAATGCGAGATGGTTTTATTCCGACTTTTTTTCTTTTACGGTTAAAGATGGAGAGGGGGTGAAGTCTTCATTTTACCGGGAAGTTTCCGGCTATGGCACGAGATTTGTTTCGGTCGGCGCAAATTTTCTGTCAATACTCGAAAAAGGCGGACTCGTGCAAGTTAGTGTCAAAGTAGGCTCAACATCATATCGCTTTGATGTTGACACGTCCGGCTTCGTGGAGTTGTTTTCTGCGATGTTTTGAGTTATACGGTGTGTTAGGAGGATATTATGAGTGGTGTTTTCGCGTTATTGGCCAGTCCATTAGGAGTTGTGATACTGATCGCTTATTGGCTTGCAACTCCTCTTTTGGGCAGATGGGTCGCCGGGGAGAAAGGCTATTCGACAGGCGCGTGGTTTTGGCTCTGCCTTTTCTTAGGGGTGTTCGCTCTTATAGCGATATGCGGCGCGCCGGATAAATCAAGCGAATTTCAGTTGAAGGAATTGCATCGGAAATTTTCTAATCCTCCAAGCGGCGGATCGAGCCAATTAAGCCCGCAAAACGCTCCGCCCATAGCGGCTGACCCTGTGAAAGGCGATTTTTGGGTGTGCAAAAAATGCGGAATGAAAAATCGCGCTGCGGAAGCCGCATGTAAAGGCTGTGGGAGTTATAGATAAATAGAGCGTCGCAAGCGGGTTTGCGGCGGGTGTCTGTCATGTCTTGCGCGCTATGGCGTGGAACGCGCCGCAAGCGCGTACGCCGCGCCCGACCCCAGCGGGGAGCCTATCGCCGTCCAGTTCACGCCGTCAGGGGAATACGCTATCTTTCCGCTATCGCCAACGGCGACAAACTTGCCGCCATCATAGGCTAGGGACAGGATGGCGTCGGCTCCAAACGTGGCTGTCGCCTCCGTCCAGCTCGCGCCGTCTTCTTGGAAAAACTAAAAGATATGGGGCTTGCTTTTTGTGTAATATCCTGTAATACTTGTATTACAGGAGGAAATATGGTTTCAATGTCCATTCGTGTTCCAGATGAGATTCACGCGCAGTTGAACAGGCTTTCAAAACTGACGGGGCGATCAAAAACGTATTATGTACAGAAAGCGATTTCAGAGAAAATTGATGATCTCGAATTGCTTTATCTGGCGCAACAACGGGCGGAAAATGTTAGATCGAGCCAATCAAAGACATATTCGCTGGATGAGGTTTTTGATGGCTTATCAGATTAGGTTTGAGGAGAAGGCGAAAGAGGATTTTGACAAGCTTGACAACTCTGTGAAAATCAGGATAAAAAAATTTCTTGTTAAACTTTCACAACGGGACGATCCAAGAAGCTTGGGAGAGCCGCTTGAAGAAAATTTGTCTGGCTATTGGAAATACAGGGTGGGTGATTATCGTTTGGCGGCGGAAATACAAGACGACATTTTTTTAGTGCTTATGCTTGTAATCGGCAAGAGGGAAACCGTCTATGAGACTGCAAAAAAACGCCTGAATTAGAGACGACGTGTCAAATTATCGCCGATTCGAGATTGACAAAAAGCGGGATATGTGTTGACATTTACGGGAGGAGGAGACGATGAAAAATCTGTTTGTATCTATATTATTCGTATGCGTAGCGTTTATAGGGTGCGATCAACCGCAGTTTGAAAACGTTCCGTCCGTAAAGACAGAGTACGCTCATATAAATATACCACTTTCGCATCAGCAAACATCAAGAAGCGTTTCCATTGATGACGCGATTGAATTGACACATGAAGATATGTTTGGAGCAAGTGATTATTTTGGAGTTTTTTTTCGACGACATACAGGAGAAAAATATTCGGCAGATGCAAATTTAAGCGATGAATATATTGAAATGCAAATTCCTATAGGAACTTATGACATTGTATTAATGGCCGGAATAAAGGCGTATGATATATATGGAACCCTATACGCTAGCGGTTATTTGGAAAATAAAAATATTACGTCAGGTACAAATATAATAAATGTTACGCTAAGAAGCATTGACTTGTCTCTTGCAGTGCCGGATCAAGTAGAGGTCGGCCATGAATTTATCGCAACATATCGATTTGACATAAAGAATCCTTTCATATCGCATGATTATCACCATTTTTATATTGCGCCAATTGATGATTATTCAGGCGCATTTAACAATATTGCATCGTCATACGTGAATGACGATACGCCTTCAGCGACTATAGTTGCGCCGCTGACAGCTTCGGTGGCAACAATACAATTACGTGCTTACGCATTAGATCCTTTATCATTCTTTAGCGGAACGGGATCCAGATGGAATATACCAGTGGTTAGGAAGCAAATAGTTTTTTTTTGATGGCACCCCACCTATGGTCGTAGTCAACATAGAGTGGGGTGATGATTAAATTAGTAATAGTATCAGTCTTTATTCCAATCGCGCTTATTTGCCAAGAGAGTCAAGGGATGAGCCTTTTGGGGCGCGTGACGGATATGTTTTTCATGTACGTATAAAAGGCGCCGTGGGTGTTGTCTCCGCCTACGATGAATTTTATTGACGTCCCCGCTTTGACGTCGTCGATGTCTACGGAGACAGCCTTTTCGGGATATTCGTTGTAACGCTCCTCCAATATAGTTTTCCAGACTTCGCCGGATTTGTCTTTTACGCTTAATATTGCGGGGGTATTTAGAAGCGGGTTTGTGTTTCTGCCGGTGATGAATTTTATATTCAGCTTGTCAATATATTCCCCTAAGAAAAATTCGATCTCGGCATGCGAATAAGGAGGATGGCTGAAGTCATTGGCGTATATTCCACTGTGGGCGAACACCCGTTTCGGGGCGAGGCGACCGTCGTTGTTAAACAGGGCTTTCACGATGTTGTCGGTGGCGGCCTGAGCGGTGGCCGCCGCCGAGGCCGCGAAGTTGGTGGAGACGCCGTTCTCGGCGTTGCGCCTGTCCACGAACGCGAGCAGCGAGCGCATGTTCACGGCTTGCCGCGTCGCGTAAGAGGAATTTCCGTAATTTGTGTAAATGCAGTAATCGCAC
>JAIRTS010000293.1 GCA_031254795.1 Treponema sp. | reverse complement strand
GCAGTACGCCTGATATTTCCGCCATTCTGGTGGGCATCCTTATTTAGGGTGTAGTCCTTTTGGTTTAATACCCCGCCGCTTGCGGTGGGATTTTTTTATTGGACGCGGCGGCAAAATTTCCGCGCCGATTCACAGTTTCAGGAATTGATGAGGGTTGGAATTGTCTCTCTGCCGCTCCATTTGCCGCAAAACCGTAGCCTACGGTCATGCCGGACGCACCGGATTTCTGTGGGAGGGGAGGGGGATGAACGGTTCTGTGACTACTCCAGCTTGAGAAAAACCGGCGACACTTCAATTAAATTGGAGATCGCGCTTCGCGTATTTCTCGAAGAAAGCGCGGGACCCCCTCAATTTACTTTGCGATGTCCTTAATCATTTGCGCCTTCAAATTTTCCCAAAATTTATGCGAAACGCCCTGTGCGCCGATAATATAGTATGAATTATATCAAGCCTTCACTATATTCATTTTTTTCAAAGACCGTTTTTTTCAAGACCGCAAAACACTCAAAGCGGTTTATAATTATAAGCCTTGTACTGGCCGCGCTCATTTCCGGCGCATGTGGCTCGGCGCCTGACACAAAGCCAGCTCCTGAACCCAAGTCTGAAGAGACAAAGCTGGATTCCAGCGCGCCACAACCTGTGGACGGCGTATGGGCTACGTTGCAAAGCGGAAACAGCGAGCGGGCGAGAGCCTATTTTACCGGAGAGGTAGACATTCATGCGGTCAATCCCGAAAATGGGATGACACCGCTTCACTACGCCGCGAGCAACAACGATCATCAGTTGGCCGCGTACTTCATTTTTATAGGCGCGGATGTAGACGCGCTGGATAACCGGGGGCGTACGCCGCTTGCGATAAATGTGTCAAATTCCGGCGACACGGACAAGCAGGCGCGGACAACCCACGCGCTTATTGAAGGAAAGTCCAAAATCTTCGCTCCGATGCCCGGAAACACCACGCCCGGGGCGGTCGCGCTGACCAAGCCGAATGTCCTGAAAGCGATGGTGGAGACGCCGTCCATTATATCCACCGAGGATGCGGAGGGAAAAACCCTGCTCGATCTTGCGCTGGCCCGGCCTGACTCCAAAACCCACATGGAAGCTACGGAAATACTTATCAAGGCGGGAGCATATTCGTCGTCGCCGCTATTCTCTTACTTGGCGCCTGCGGTGCGAAGCTTGAATTTCAATCTGCGCGTTGGAGACGGCATTACACCCCTGCACTATGCGGCGCGTCAGGAATATACGGGACTTATTGAATATCTGCTTGATCGGGATGCGGATGTCAATATGAAAACCGCCGCAGGTTCAACGCCCCTGCATGAAGCGGCCATAACCGGAAACATCACAAACATGGAAATGCTTATTGCCAAAGGCGCCGATGTAAACGCCCAGGACGCGAAAGGCAATTCGGTGATGCATATCGCCATACCCGCCGGATCGCATCAAGAGGCTTTGAGCCTTCTGCTTAAAAACAACGCGAATCCTAACTCCCGCGATGAACACGGCGATTCCCCGCTTCACATTCTCATCACCTTGAGCAGGGATGGCGCGATAGTCAAAACCCTGCTTGAAGGCGGCGCGAATACGTCTATCCGCAACATTGACGGAAAAACGCCGCTCTACCTCGCGGTTGAGGAGAACAAGCCGGATTATATTCCCCTGCTTCTTTCCTATAACGCGGATATTTTTGCGGCGGACAACAAGGGCATGACGCCTTTTGAAAAGGTTCTCACCGAAAACACCGCTCTGTTGCCGTTGTTTATCACGCCGGAAACCGTTTTACAAAGCGACGGCGCAGGCAACACGATTTTGCACATCACTGTCGCCCACCGCGCCAATGTTGATATCGTCGGCGTCATTTTTGACAATGGAGCGCAGGTCGACGCCCGCAATAAAGCTGGAGATACAAGCCTCAATATGGCGGTCAGACAGAACAATGAGCCTGTCGGAACGCTCCTTCTTTCCAAAAACGCCGATATATTTGCGGCTAACGCTAGGGGGGAAAGTCCGCTTTACTCGGCTTTCTTTCCGCCGGACAAGAAACTCCGGCAATGGATGCTCACCCCGCAGACCCTTGCCGCGCGGGATGGGCTTGGCAACACCGCGTTGCATTACGCGGCCCAGTGGAAGCTCGACGAGTACATTCCGCTCATGGCGACGCTCGGATCCGACGTTGAGGCGCGGAACGCCACTGGAGAAACGCCTCTGTTTACGGCGGTCAAATACGACGCGCCTTCGACCATACGGGTTCTTACAACCAAAGCCGGCGCTTCCATTAACACGCGGGACAGGCTTGGCAATACGGCGCTTCACGCGGCGGTGCGCTGGGACGCCTCCAATGCGGGAGCAAGTCTCATTGCGTTGGGAATTGACGTGAACGCCCACGCGCTGAACGGAAAAACAGCCTTGCACGACGCGGTGCGGACCGACAAAACCGGGATGGAACGGCTTCTTACCAAAAACGGCGCGGACATTGATTCTCGCGACGCCGAAGGCAACACCCCGCTTATGGAAGCCATTGCGGGCGGCTTCTCGGCTCCCGCAGAGCGCCTTGCGGCGTTAGGCGCGGACGCGAGCGTCAGAAACACGTCCGGCGATACGCCGCTTCACCTTGCCGTTAAGATGAACAACATCGATTTAGCGGGGACTCTTTTGCGGTTGGGCGCTTCTATCCACGCGCGGAATTCCCAGGGACAGACGCCGTTCCGCATCGCCCTTGTCACCTCCCCCGTTATGGTCAGTCTGCTCCTCGCAGACAATCGCGTGATTCTCGCCGATGACGACGGACTGTCGCCCCTGCATATCGCCATCTGTGACAAAGCGCCGCTTGTCATGATCCAAGCGATCATTAATCAAAAGGCGCGACTCTCCGCCGTTGATTCCGCCGGCAAGATCCCTCTGAGGCTTGCGGCGGACGCGGACAACTGGGGGCTTGCAAAAATTCTAACCGAAGCCGGTTCCGATGTGTTCTCCGAAGCGGGAGACGGCAAGAGTCCCGCGGCTATCGCCCTTGCCAAGGGGAGAGAGGCTTTGGATGCGCTTTTTTCAGGCGTCGCTATCTCCGTGAGAGACAGATCCGGCAATACGATCCTCCACTACGCGGCTCAATATGGAACGTTAGAAGAAATCAGCCAACTTATCAGCCTTGGCGCGGACAAATACGCCCAAAACATATCGGGCGATACGCCCGCCGAGGCCGCGATACGCTGGAAGCGACCGGATATAGCCGCCGCATTGCAATAGCGGGCTGCCGGGAAGCGAGACTGGTGGTGCGGCAACGCCGACGGCTGTTCTGTTCCGCTGGCATGTGAGAAGTTACAATGTTGACCCCACGCGCCCACATGCCACGCTTCTTTTGGGGGCTTTTCCCGTCCCGTCCGCGCCGTTCGGCTTGTTAATTCAGGCGGCGCCTCTACATTGCACTCCCGCGCAAACTATGTTACACGCCCGGCGCTTCGCCCTAACTTTTTTCGATTTCTATCTTTCCCACCTTCACGGCTTCCATATACTCTTCAAAGCCTTCGCTTCTGTCTTCGTATCCCTGTATACGTTCCTTCATTTCGTTCATTTTGAGTTTGAGCGCGCCGATTTTTTCGTCAATGTATTTATAGGCTTCGTCAAGCGCCTCGCATACAAGGTCTTTGTCGTTCAGCCAGCGGAGCAGTTCGGCTTCCTCAAGGCTGCCGCTCCGTTTAATCAGGCTTTTTTTCAAAAGACTGCCGCCATTCCGCACGCACACATAGCTCGCCCCTCGGCCGTCGCGATCAAAACTCCACTTATATTTGGAAAATTTATTGAAATCCCGCAATCCTATTCTTTCAAGATGCTCATACGTTTTTCTGATAATTTGGTAGCACCTGTTATAATCCTCTTCCAACTCCTTTAAGGCGATATCAATATTTTTCTTTTTTTCCCCGCTTCTTTTTTCTTTTTCTCCTGTCGTATCGTGATAGACGTCATGCGAGAGGGAAACGGCGAGTCTTGAGTCTTCCCTATAATCGTATTTCACAATGCTAGTTCCTCCAGCAATTTGAGAGCTTCCTTAAAATCCGACACCAGAATAAGATCGCCTATCTTGCTGAGTTTTTCTTTTATCTTGGCGTTAAATTGCTTTCCATTGAGCGTCTCAAACAACACGTCAATAGTGTATATATCTTCGTTCTCAAACGCTGCTTTCAGATTGAGAAAATCGCGCTTGTCTTTGGCGTCAAGCTCTTTCTGTTGTACGGTATCTTCCGAATCCGCCTGCTTGGGCAGCACCCGTTCAATGCGTTCAAGAATAACGGCGAGATTGCTGCAGAATAAGCCAAGGTTCTGTTTGATGAATTCAACAGACGCGGCTCTTCCCGCCATTTCGAGTTTCAACGCTTCTTCGGCAAGTTTTTTCGCGCCTATGCTTGCGGACGCGCTTTTTAAGGCATGTACCTGTGTGGTAAAAATGGAAAGAATGTACGGATCCGGAGAACTTGCCGTGATAGTTTGCAAAAAGGAACAGAGTGTACCGTACCGCTCTTTGCTGTCTTTAATGTACACCGAGAGGATGTCAAGGTAGCTTTCCACAGAGCCGTTTGCCATTTTAATTCCTTCTTTAACATCAACACCGTCAATTATGAGGTTCGTAGCGCTTTTCGTTTTATACGTATGGAAGGCTTGTGGTTTTTGCTGTCTGTCTTTGGGTATCCATTTGAGCAAGATGGCGTCCAGTTTTGACGTGTCAATGGGCTTTGAAAGGTAATCGTCAAACCCTTCATTCATAAACATCTCTCTCATACCGACAATGGCGTTTGCCGTGAGAACGATAATCGGCAGGCGCCGGTACTTTTCGCCTTTTTCCCTGATCTTGCGCAGGGTCTCTATGCCGTCCATGACGGGCATCATATGATCCATAAAAACAATGTCGTATTCGTTTTCATTAATCAGCTTGAGCGCTTCCATTCCTGATATCGCCGTATCGATCTTAAATTTATAAGGCAACATCAAGCCCGTGGCGACTTTAAGATTGGTTAGTACGTCGTCAACTATCAGCGCCCGCACGGACGGCGCGCTGAAATGTATTTTCAGCAGCGTGTTTTCGGTGAAGTCGAATTTTTCAGAGATTCCATTGAGAACGTTTGCCACTGATATGGCGTACGCGGGCGTTGTAATGGTCGCGCAGTCCGACGGTATTATCGTTTCATGCTGTTCGGTTAAAATGCCGATTGCCGCGTTTTGAGCGAACTGGACCAGCACCGTGCGGGCGACAGAATAAAAATTGATGTTGATGAATACGAATTTATAGCGCTTTTTTTGCACAGCCAGTACGAATTCTTCCTCATTCAGGGCGATGTCGCATTGTACGCCTAGATCGCGTACGGTGCGACTGATAGATTCCGCGTACACGCTGCGGTCGTCGTACACCAGCACGTTTTTATTGTCCGGCTCATCGACAATGGCGAATGCCATGTCGTCCGTTATTTCCTGGCTTACACTGGCGATAAAGGTGGTGCCTGCTCCGAATTTGGAGCGAACCGTAATATCACCGCCCATAAGCCTGCACAAGCTGCGGGAAATAGCGAGTCCAAGTCCGGTGCCTTCGACGTTAATCGGCCTGGCGCTGCTGAGTTGGATAAAATTTCCAAACAGTTTTGGTATATCTTCTTTTTTTATGCCGATACCCGTATCTGAAACCTGAAAATACAACATGATGCGGTCGCTGTCTTTTACCTTTTCTCCGCTTACAACCAGAGAAATGTACCCTTCCACGGTAAATTTTATGGCGTTTGAAAGCAGGTTCAGCAACACTTGGCGTACCCTTGAGATGTCGCCGTAAAGGGCTTTTGGCAGCCTGTTGTCAACATTAACGATAAACATAATCGGCTTGTCCGCCAGCTTTACTTTGATTATATTGATTGCATCGTGGACAAGAGACGCAAACAGATACTCTGTAGGGATAATTTCAAATTTTCCGGATTCCATCTTGGAGAAATCAAGAATATCGTTGATAATGGCAAGCAGATTCTCGCCTGATTGTTTTATGGCGATGGCGTCTTCGTACACATCGCGGGCGATATTCTTGCGGAGAATCAATTCCACCATGCCCAGAATGGCGTTCATGGGGGTGCGGATTTCATGGCTGGTGTTCGCAAGGAAAATGCTCTTTGTTTTCGCGCTCTGCTCGGCTTCGAGCTTCGCCATCATAATGTCGGTGACGTCATTCAGGCACAAAAAATCGCCTTGTATCTTTCTATCGGGTTTCTGGTACAGTATCTGGTAATACCGTTTTTGTTGATCTACGACAATCTCCCATATATCTTCGTACGGTCTGTTCTCTCGCATGACAACGAGGAGATTAGCGCGCAATTCAGCGTTATTAAGCGTATCTGTTATAGGATACCCTTTCATCAGTTGAGGACAGGCGATATGGAAGGTGCGCGCCATCGTCTTGCTGATGTACAGCGCCCTGTGCATCTCATCAATTAACGCGAAACAGTTAGGCGCCCTTTCCAGAATGGTTTGAGAATAATAGTGGGAATTTTCCAGGTCTTGTTTGTTATAGGAAACGCGGTAGGTCACATATAACAAAAAGCAGGAAATGACGAATGAAATGCCCCAGCTTACAAGAATAACGAAGAGTGAAGCTTTCATAATCGGGCTGCCCGAAAAAACAAGCAGGCCGGTGATAACATTTGAAATAATGATGTACAACAGCGTCGCGCCGACTTCGTGGCAGATGTACCCAACCCATATAATGCATATGCAGACAATAAAGAAATAGTCGGCGCCGTTTGTCAGCAACACAACCAGAACATAAAAGAAAAACAAAAGCAGAGACGTTGCAAGTGAATAAAACCATAACGATGAAAACGTATGGATCAACACGAGAAATAGAAAAATCATCACCGCAAAAAACAGCAATGCGAATTTTCCCATATACGCCGTGTCGGTCTTTAAATATTCAAACGCTTGAACCAGGCAAAAGAAGTAAACGGTGATTGTAACCACCGAAGA
This sequence comes from Treponema sp., assembly GCA_031254795.1. GTDB lineage: Bacteria > Spirochaetota > Spirochaetia > Treponematales > Breznakiellaceae > JAIRKH01. Next base: position 6,012 of record JAIRTS010000293.1, on the reverse strand, counting down.
ATCTTTCTTTAAGATGTCGGCGTTAAAATATAGGTCGTTCATGTGTTATGATCCGTCTAATTCACCCGCTCGACGTACTCGTTCGTTTCTGTGTTTACCAATATCTTTTCACCCTGTTTGATAAAGAGCGGCACCCTCACCGTAAGCCCGGTCTCGGTGGTGACAGGTTTGGTCGCGCCGGAAACGGTGTCGCCTTTTACGTAATTTTCGCTTTCAGCCACCGTGAACATGACTTTATACGGTATCTTTATATCAATGACTTTGCCTTCCCAGATCGTCAATTCGTACGATTCGTTTTCCTGAAGGTAAAACTTTTTGTCTTGCATATCGGCTGCGGGAACTTCGTATTGCTCGTAGGACTCATTGTCCATGAAGTGATAAAAGTCCGCGTCGGAATACTGATACTGACAGTTCCGCGCGTCAACAACGGCGTCCTCAACTTCCTGCTGGGTTGGAATGGTCATGGTAAGTACGGATCCGTCTTTAATGGACTTCATTTTTATGCGCGCGATGGCAGTTCCCTTTCCCGGATTGTGAAATTCCCGCTCGACAACCAGAAAAGGCTGCCCTTTCTGAAGCAGACAGCTTCCTTTAACAATATCTCCGCCTCTAATCAATTCTTTCTCCTTTCACATAACAGGCGCCTCTCAATCATCGAATCATGGGAGCGTAAAGATTCGAACGAAGACCTGCGTCTCTAAAAAACATTTTGAAAAACCTCTATCACTATACACCATTTCCCAATAAAAAGCAATGAATATTTTAGAGAAAAATGCAGTCTCATCCGGCTGCGCCGCTGTTTCATTCAAGAGTGTAACCAGCGTCGGTAAGTGTAAAACGCGCGGAAGCGGAGCCGAGTGCCGTAGTCCGCACCGTTTTGTCCTCAAACACAAATATCGCTTCAACGCCAAGTGAAGGAGCCAGGGATTTTACCAGCGCGCCGCCTTTTTCATATCCCAAAGCGAACACCGCAGTGGAAAGCGCGTCCGCGTCCATAGATGTCTTTGCGATGATGGCTGTTGAAAGCAGCCCATTGTTGACGGGACGGCCATTTCGCGTTGACAGTATGTGGTGATAGCGCTCGCCGTCGATTTCGAAAAACCGCTCGTACACGCCTGATGTTACGAGGGTGGCGTCGCCTTCAATTTCCACAACGCCAAGCCCCTTGTTTCGTTCTCCAAGTGGGTCCTGCACCCCAATTCGCCAGTTTTTTCTCCCGCTTCGCTTCCCATAGACAAAAATATTGCCGCCCAGATCGACAAGCGCGGCTTGAATCCCATGCTTTTTGATGATCTTCACCGCCTCGTCCGCCGCATACCCCTTGGCGATGCCGCCCAGATCGAGCGTCATGCCCGGCTGTGAAAGGAAAATCGTCTGTTTGTCCTTGTCGAGCGCCACGTTCCGGTAATTGACCAGTGGCAGTACGGCGTCAATCTCCTCTTGCACCGGCGCCCTCGCGTCATCCGATCCGATGCCCCAGAGCTTCACCAGAGCGCCTACGGACGGATCAAACGCCCCGTCCGAGATTTCAGCGTAACGCAGGCTCGCCTCGACAACCTCAAACACGTCTTCGCTCACCCGCACCGGCGCGATCCCTGCGGCCGCGTTTACGGCGTCCACCTCGGTTCCGTCTTTGTTTATGCTCATGCGCTCCTCAATCTCCCGAATTCGGCTAAAAATCTCGTTGTATACGGAACGACTTCCCCCTCCGTACAGGTTTACGGTGCATATTGTTCCGAGCGTCGCTTCGCTTTGGGGTGGAAGCGGGGCGCATGAAAAAAGCAGAATCAAAACGGCGGCGGAAGCGGCGCCCTTCATCATATTCATAACTGAAAAATCATCCTTGCAATACTAAAATATACGATCAGAGAGGCCGCGTCAACAATGGTCGTGATAAGCGGCGCGGCCATAATCGCCGGATCAATATGCGCTTTTTTTGCGAGCATGGGAAGCACGCAACCCACACTTTTAGCGATGACGACCGTTACGCACAAACTCGCCGTAACGGCGAAGGCAAGCGCCACGTTTTTTCCATTCGTCAGATAAATGCGGATAAAGTTGATGAATCCAAGCGCCAGGCTGCACATAAGCCCGATGCGAATTTCCTTCCATAACACGCGGAGCATGTCTTTTGGATTGATTTCACCCAGTGCCATGCCGCGGATGATGAGTGTTGACGATTGAGAACCCGCGTTGCCGCCCGTGTCCATGAGCATGGGGATAAAAGCCACCAACACCGGCAGGAGGGCGAGCGCGTCCTCAAAGCCGGAGATGATGGCGCCCGTCACCGTGGCGGACAACATCAGGACAAGGAGCCACACGATGCGGTTTTTCGCGAGGCTGAAAATGTTGGTTTTCAAATACGGATCTTCCGAGGGGCTCAATGCGCCCATTATTTCAAAGTCCTCGGTGTTTTCCTCTTCAATGATGTCGACCACGTCGTCAACGGTGATGATGCCTACGAGTCGTTCTTCTTTGTCAACGACCGGCATGGAGAGAAGGTCGTATTTTTTGAATATAGCGGCCACCATTTCCTGATCGTCTGTGGTATGGACACGGATGAAGTTGGAATCCATGATGTCCTCTATTTTTTGATCGGGTTGCGCAAGCATAAGGTCTTTCGCCGACACGATGCCCACAAGCAGCCTGTCTCTTTTAATGACATAACTCGTGTAAATGGTTTCCTTGTGTACGCCCGTTGCCCTGATGTACGCGAACGCCTCGCTGACCGTAAGTCCTTCCATTAAATCCACGTATTCCGTGGTCATAACGCTGCCTGCGGAATCTTCCGGGTATTGCAGCATTTGGTTGATGATTTTGCGCTTCTCATCCGAGACGCTCACCAAAACCCGCTTCACCACATTGGCGGGCATTTCTTCGATAAAGTCCACCGCGTCGTCGACAAAAAGCCGGTTGATGATTTCGCCCACTTCGCTGTCCGTAAGCGCCTCGACAATGATCTGCTGTTCGTCGCTTTCGATATTGGCGAACACTTCGGTGGCTATGCCTTTCGGCAGGAGCCGGAACACCTGCACTGCTTTTTCTTTGCTGAGAGTGTCGAGCATTTCCGCGATGTCGACCTCGTTCATGTTTTTTACCGCCGATTGAAATTTACACACATCAAACGGCTCCGTATTAATTAGTTTGAGAACGTTTTCCATAATGACGCCCCTTTTAAGAAAAAGATGGATCTGTTCCATGCCGGGGTGAGTAATCGCTAAAAATAATTTTTAGGATACCGCTGACATCTCCGCCACTCTCAGGCGGAGCGTCTTAGGATCCGCGCGGAAACAACACGACTATGCGGGCATGCTGTTTCGCGCGGTTCCTCATTCTGCGGACGGGCAAGTTCGTTTCAAATTTTAATAAATTTTAATTAAAAACAAAACATCCGCAGGGAAGCATACTGTCGTATATGATAGTCGGTACTACCGTCGGGGTCGTCCATATATACCTCCTTACTGAATATTTATATAATACCGGTCAATGTAGCTGACGCGCTTCCGCGCGTCGCTATGGTGATCGCTGAACGGGTATTCGTTGACAATGCGTTGATAAAAGTACCGCGCCGTTTTTATGTCTTTGGTGGGGCCATTGACTTCGCACGCTTGGGCGTAAAGCCACCACGCCGTGTCGTCGCCGTCCGCGCCGTTTGGATACTGGGCGCGGAACTGTTCCACTATGGACACGACAGCCGCGTAGTTTTTTGCGTCAAACTCGGCTCGAGCGTTTTTGAAGAACTGATCGGGCGTTGCGTTGATGAAAGTCTCCTCAACGGCTTCCGCCGGCGCGGAAGCCGCCATCTCCACAGTTTCCACTGGCTGAGCCGCCGGTTCGGGCTGCGCCGCGCCGGCGAAAGCGACGCCTTTTTCGGCAATGTCCGCCTCTTGTTCAGCCGAAGGCCAGCGCGGTTCGGCGACGACAGAACCGCGGTCGATAGCGGCGTACCCACCGGCCGTTGACACCGTTGGCGCGGGCGTGACGATCACCTGCACATAGTCGTTTAAGGTGTAGTCCCGGATAAAATCCTGTTTGTAGAATTTGAGCGCGTAGGCGCCGGATTTTTCAGCGATGAATGTGAAGCTCTGCCCCTCTTTTTCAAGGCGGTGAGAAGAATACGCGACGCCTTTTTGTCCGTTCACTTCGCCTAAATACACCCATCCGCTTCCGCTGAAGGGGATTTCCACCTGCTGTCCTACAACAACCTTCACGTTCCGCGAAAAAACGGGCGGCGCGTCGGGACTTGCGGGCGCGGACGGCGGCGTTCTGGCGATTGGCTCAGGCGGTGGCATGAGCGGAAGCTGCAACGGCTCCCGTTCCGGAAGATTTTCGGGAATAAGAAACGGCTCCGGAGATCGCGGGGCTTGATTGAGCGGGTAACCCGGAGGAAGCGATTCGCCTTCGCGCATGGGTTCGGCGCCCGCATTCAGTGTAGCTATAGAAAAAAGAATAAAAAAAACAGAGACAATCCGGCCATTCGTTTTTTTTATATTTTTCATATATATCTCCTATTGGACAAACGGATTTTTTCTCACGGAACCGTAGACAGTATATCATCAACTACATTCGTTATGGTCTCCCGCCAATTAATGTGTTCGTTTTCCAGCGGATTTGTCCAGTATTCACGCGCGTCTTCCGCGCTCCATACACGGGGATCCCGCTCAAGGATCACGTTCGGCAGATAGTCAGGCTCATTGGGCGGAAAAATATCTTCCGCGGGAATAGACGGCGCGTCGCTCGTCGCCCGCAAGGACATCTGAGCTGTCTCCAATCTCGAACGCTGTACATCAGCGTTTTTTTTGATATTACGCTGTAAAAACAAAATCCCTGTCAGCAGGCACAAAAGAACGACAAGCGCGCCGAATGCCACTTTCACAATTTTCGTATGTTTTTCAAATACATTGTTTAAGGCGGCCAACGCCACCGCAAGGGTTGTCAGCAGTTTGTCCAAAATCGCCGAAATTTGAAGCATACGCCCAGTATACTACACATATAAAAAAAACTCAAGCGTTTTTTGCGAGAAAGGCGTCAATACAGGCGAGCAGTTCCGCGTAGGAATCCATACACGGAAGCCGCTTGTTGGCTTCCCGAATGGATTGGGGGGCTCTGAAAAGACATCCATTTCCCGCTTCGGCTATCATGGCGAGATCGTTAAAGGAGTCTCCGGCGGCGAACACTTCGATGTTAAGGGATTTGAAAGCCGCGACCGCATGTTTTTTGCCGTTTTCCTGCCTGAGTTTGTAACCCGTTATGCCGCCATCCGGCGCTGTTGTCAAGGTGTTGCAAAAAAGGGTGGGGTAGCCCAGTTTTGCCATGAGCGGGCCGGCGAATTCCTGATACGTGTCCGAAAGTATGATGAGTTGCGTTCTTTCCCGCAACGCTCTGGTATATTCAACGGCTCCCTCCAGCGGTTCCATGCCGCCTATCACGCGGGTAATATCCGGCAACTTCAGATTGTGACGTTTAAGAAGATCGAGCCGGAATCGCATGAGTTTGTCGTAATCGGGTTCGTCGCGGGTGGTTCTGCGAAATTCGTGGATGCCTGTGGCTTCCGCAAAGGCTATCCAAATTTCGGGAATGAGCACCCCTTCAAGATCAAGGCATACTAATTTCATGATTTAATTGTAGTAAAATGCGCGCCGGCAGTCAAGGGCGTTTTCATTGACCTTCGTGAGATTCTATGTTTTAGGGGCGAACGACGCGAAAGCCGAAATTGCTGGCATAGGATGATGGAGATCTAGCTCCCCTCCTAGCGGACCGCAGCAAAAAGGCGCCCTCATACCAATTGCCGCCGCGAACGATGCGGGACGAACTGGAAACGACGCCGGTGGGATCAGTCTGCCCATTCCCGTCGTAGGGCCCGGACCAGTCCCAACACCACTCTGACACATTCCCGGCCATGTCGTAAAGCCCCCACGGATTCGGCGTCCCGCTTCCGACAGCCCATGTCTTCCCACGAGACTCTCCCTTGGCGTTATTGTTGTACGGCTTATTCCCGTCATAGTTCGCGTG
>JAIRTS010000058.1 GCA_031254795.1 Treponema sp. | reverse complement strand
GGCATGATTTCGGAAAAGACGGTTCTGGTCTTGATGTTCGCCGCTTCCAGTTCAAAGTGATAAAAATCAAGCATTTCACTAAGCAGCACGGTAATATTTCCCGGTTTTAGCTCCAGTTTCATCGGGCGCACGGTGTACAGAAAGTCAACCACGATGCGGTTGAGGCGGTCTATCTCATCGGTAACGATGGTCAGGTATTTTTCGAGCGAGTCGTAGCTCAGGAGCGGTTCGGGGACTTCCACGTTATCGCGATGGCTTTCCATGCAGAGTTTCAGTCCGCGAGCGACTGTTTTTTTGATAAGCTGGATATGGATGGAGATCGAACCGAGCGGGTTTTTGATCTCGTGGGCGACCCCTGCGGCAAGGGTGGTGAGTGACGCGAGGTTTTCGATCCGGCGCATCAGAACTTCCCGTTCGCGGCGTTCGGTTACATCGTCAATCAGCACGAGGGATCCGGTTACGCGGCCTTCTTCGACAAGGGGCAGAACGCCGAAAGAAAGACGGCGGGCCGAGCCGTTTTTTTCAACGGTGAATTCCTTGTCTTCCACCCGGTCGCCGTTTTGCAGTACCGCTTGCAGAAAAGCCGCGACTTCTTTGTCTTGGACGGCCTGCCAAACGACACAGGACACGTTTTCGTAGTCGCCGATATGCAGAAACCGTTCCGCGCTCCGGTTGACTAACGAAAGGCGGTGGCGTTTATTGCAAACCATAAGGCCCGAATTGATGGAATCGAGGGCGGTTTCCAGCCGGGTTACTTCATCCGAGGTGGAAACCAAGAGAGATTTAAGCTGTTCTTTGGTCAGCTTGTCGAATTTCCGCAACGCCCGGTTAATGAACTGTCTCATGCTCTCATCCCGTTAGAGAAAAACTGTCGGACAGGGAAATAAACAGCCGTTCAAGGGCAAGCGTTTTTCCCTGATTGTACGTTTCCACGGCGGTTTGCGCTGTTCGGATGTGCGCCCTCGCCGTTTCGGTATAATGAATCGCCAGAGGCGTAATCTCCTGAGAAAAGAGCGCGTCCCGCATACGGATAACGGAAAGCGTTTCCTCCAAAAAGCGGGAAAAGGTTTCCCGTTCGGCAAACTTCGCCGTCTTTTCCATGATGATTTCCATGAGGGCTTTCAGATTGGTGTTGGGCCGCCCATACCCCGCGTTCTCCGCTATGGGCGCGGCGTACTTACCCAGCGCGACCAGTTCGGGCGGCGGCGTGCGCCGCGAAACGCCGTTTGTCTGTTTCAAGACCGCCACGGCGGCAACGGACGCGACCCACAACGCCGCGCTTGCTTCGAGACTTTTTTGGGAAACACCGGAACATCGTTCAAAATAACCCGAAAGCGGCGAACCGCGCGGATCGCCCTCGCTTTCCGCCACCGTCTTTTCGCGGAACACCCGGCGGAGGATATCCGCCTCACGCTCCGCGCTTCTCTGAACAAACGCATAGGGCCGCACACGGGAAAGAATCGTGGCAAGCAGCATCTTGGGATGCGCGCTCGTCAAGATAATAACCGCGTCGGCGGGCGGTTCTTCAAGCGTTTTCAACAGAGAATTCCGCGCCGCGTCCTGCATCCTCTCCGCGTTTTCGATGACAAACACCTTTTTGTTCCCGGACGGCGCGGTGTGCAACCAGTATGAAGCCGCCCGGATATGCGAAACAGGAATCGTGTCCGTGATACCCTCCGCGTCCAGCTTCACCGCGTTCTTGATGACCGCATCGGTGAGCTTCAAAAACGACTCCGACTCCTTCTCGCTTCGTTCCGTTTCCAGTGCCCGCGCCGCCCATTCTTCCAGATCGCCGTTCAAGTTTTCAAGCGGGCCGTTTATCTTGGAAAGCCGGGTATCACCCTCCGCCAACACCGCCGAAAACCGGAGAAGGAGCTTCTTCACCGCACGGATAAAAAGCGTCTTGGTCGCGGGCAGAGCTTCCCGGAAAAAGGCTTCTTTCGCGGCGTTTATCTCAGGCAGAAAAGGCCGCCTCCCGGTAACCAAAAGATCGGGATGAGACAACAACCGGTGGCGCACACAGTGTTCGCATCCGCAACCCCACGGAGCATCCTCGGTGGCACAGGAAAACACCCGCGCCGCCTCCAATGCCGCCGTCCCCTTACCCGACAACGGCGGCCCTTGGAACAGAATCGACGGCGGAATCTCCCGCCGCTCTATGTCGAACGCAATCTGCGCCGCCGCCTCCTGCGCGATAATGTTTTCAAACATTGGGCACGGTTTCCATGAGACCCCGCCGCAACGCCTCGGCATTCGGCATCAAAAACCCCGCAAAAATACTGCCGTCCAGCAAAACATTTTTGTCGAAAAGCGGCTGCACATTGATAATCACCAATATTACGATGAGAACCACAAGCGCTTCGGCGATACCGAAGAAGAATCCCAAAAAATGGTCTACCGGGGAAAGCGAAATCCGCCGTATGATGTCCTTGAGAATACCCTCGACCAGCTTGACCGCGACAAACACGATGATAAAGACAGCGGCGAACGCGATCATTTCAGGGACAACCGCCACCGTAACGAACCCGCGTTCCCGAATAAAAGCGGCCCCTTCATCGAAGAACAACGCCGCCAACAACAACCCGAAAACGACAGAAGCCGTCCCCGCCACCTCCTCGACGAGCCCGCGAAGCGAAGCGCGTATCGCCATGAGCAGAATGATTATTACGCAAGCCGTGTCAAAGGGTGTTATCGCCATGCGACCAGTTTACCCGCAACCGCAGTTCTATGCAAGCCGGAGAGCCGCGACATTTACTTTTTGCTCAGGAGGGGGAAGCCTCCCCCACGCTCCAACCGCTACGCGCCGCTTCGCGTCGAGCTGCCAACCCCGCGCTGGCCTGAAAGCAAACAGCAGCGGGATGGGGTTTTAGAGGCGGCCTACAACCCTTAATGCCCTATTTCAGGTTCCCGGCCCGCAACACCCCCATCCTTCCCGGAAGCTACCGGAAAGCCCTTTGGATTTTTCACCCGGCAGGTTGTAAGTCTTTATGTTTTTATTTCTTTTCCATTAAAAACAAATACTCAAAATTATCTTCATCTAGTTCTTTCACCCAATCATTGGTCCACTTCATTGTCGCCATTACATTCTTTTTATAATTTATTCTTTCTATTTCAATAATCTTCCCATAACTATTAAGCACCTCATTCAATTCATTAGCGGTTGCCCTGCCGCCGGAACTATACGATAAAATAATATAATTCGCTGGGGTTTGTTTGATTAATTTCTCAATCGCCTCAATAACGATAAATTTTCCAGTTTCGCTTTTTCTAAACTCTTCAAATACAGAACAGGCTATCGTATCGGAAGTATCAACACGGCGTTTCGCTTTGCCAAAAATCTCCGGCTTGTCATTCAAACACACTGTTGTCCAAATATGATAATACGAAGCATAACGGACACGCGAAGGCGGCATTTTTTCATTGTTTGAGCCATAGGGCGGATCAAAATAGGCAATAATTATATTACCCGGCAATTTTTCCATTGCCGTGAAAATATCTTGATTCATTACAACGTTTTTATTTTTGTTGATCCACAAACCAGGCACTTCTAATTTCATATCATTATAGGAACGGGGCGACCATTCATTCAAATATGAAGCATAATGCCCAAGCGTACTGTCAACTTGGTCGAGTGCGAGTATTAAACTGGTAATGGCAACCGCTTTTGTAATTTCATCAAGTTACAATTTATCGATTTCTTCTCGTATGGCATCCAGTTTGCGCGTATTCTTTTTCTGCCACGGTTTTTTTAACCCATCCCCGTTATTCGAAATCCTATATTCCCCATCTCCGCCGTAATGCTCTGTAAACCAACCGTCAACAGGTTCAAGCGAATTCAAGTGATCAATTAAAGGCTGATAGCTTTTTGGTTCGCTGGTATTTAGCAAGAACGCCGTATTAAAAGATTTTGTATACGGCGCAATATCATTTGCGTAAACTTTATAACCTGTTTTTGCATAAGCCTGGCTAACTCTTGTCGAACCTGCAAATCCGTCAAAAACAGCAACGTTTTTTGAATGTCCCGAAACTTTTTTTGAAAGATTGAGTATATATGGCAGTAATTTAAGTTTAGAACCGGTATACTTTAACGCTTGTGTTTCCGGTGTGTCAACAACTAAATCATCAAACAATGTTTGTCCCATTACCATTACCTGTTCATATTTGTTTTTTGTTCTTCAATGTCAGCGATTAAACCTTTTAATGCTTCATGATGACCTTTTGCCGTTGAGACAAGCGCATAAGAAAATAATTTTACAAGTAATGTATTATCAGAATAATCTATCCAACCGTTTGTAGCTGAATTAAAGTACGGAATTGC
>JAIRTS010000042.1 GCA_031254795.1 Treponema sp. | reverse complement strand
GATGATGTCTAACCCCGCTCTTTAGCTCGGGGGAAGTTCATTTTTTGAATCTATTTGATGGACACCGGCCATTTTTCATTCCTCTGTCGTAGTCTTCCAACGCCTGTCGCCGTGGTTCTATCCCCTACGCCCACACTGCTTCCTCTCCCTGAGCCTTGCTCTGCGAGGCTGTATCTCCTGTTTTGCCTATATTATTTAAAGCGCTCTAGGTCATTCCACGCCGCAGGGAGGGAACTCGCATCTGTCACGCAGAGGAGCGTTTTACGCATACATGGGTTCCCCCATTGCAATTCTTACAAAACAGTCTATACTATAGGCATGTCATTAAATTGCGGTATTGTAGGACTTCCCAATGTGGGAAAGTCCACTATATTTTCGGCTTTAAGCGCCGCGCCGGCGGAAGCCGCCAACTATCCATTCTGCACCATCAATCCGAACGTTGGAATTGTCAATGTGCGTGACTCGCGGCTTGACGTATTGACGGAACTCTTTCAGCCGCAAAGGACTATTCCTGCAAGCGTGGAGTTTGTGGATATTGCGGGGCTTGTAAAAGGCGCGTCAAAAGGCGAGGGGCTTGGCAACCAGTTTTTGTCCCACATCCGTGAAACGGGCGTCATTGCGCAGGTTGTGCGATGTTTCGACGATCCCGATATTATCCACGTGGCGAACAAGATCGATCCTGCGTCCGATATGGAGATCATCAACATAGAGCTTGCCCTCGCCGACCTTGAAACCCTTGCCAAACGCAGGGAGCGGGCTGAACGCAGCCTCAAGACACAGACGAAACCGGAGCAAAAACTGGCGGAAGCCACGCTTTCGGCGTTGCGTAAAATCGAATCGTCGCTTGAAAATGGCAAGGCGGCGCGTTCCGCGAATCTTGCCGATGATGAAAAAGCGGCCGTGTACGACTGCCATTTTATCACCATGAAGCCCCAACTGTACGTGTGCAATGTTGACGAAGAAGGCATACGCTCCTTTTCATCGGGCGCGGCAAACGCATACATACAAGCGGTTATGAAACGCGCCGAAGTGGAAGGTTCGGAGGCCGTGGTTATTTGCGGAAAATTTGAGGCGGAGCTTGCAGGCATTGATGATCCTGATGAAAGACAAGCCTTTCTTGAAGAACTCGGTCTAAAAGAATCCGGCCTTTCCGCGCTGACGCGCGCCGCATACCGGCTTCTTGGGTTGCGGACATTTTTCACAGCGGGCGCGGATGAATGCCGCGCGTGGACGATTCACGCCGGAGACACCGCTCCAAAAGCGGCCGGCGTCATTCACACCGATTTTGAGAAAGGTTTCATCAAAGCCGAAGTGTACTCTTACGAAGATATTGTGCGGTACCGGACAGAGGCGAAGATCAAGGAAGCGGGCAAGTACCGCGTTGAAGGAAAAGAGTACGTGGTGCGAGACGGAGATATAGTGTTTTTCAAATTTAATCTGTGAGGTGGATATGGGCAACAATGGGAGAGGCGGCGCCTCTTTACAACAAGGAATCCTCGTTACACCTGAGACATTGCAAAAATATTCCCCATTCGGCGGACTATCGCCCGAGCGGATAGAGGGCATATTGCCGTACATGGAATATAAAATTTTTCAGGCTGGAGAAGTCATTATGAGTGAAGGCGTTTATAACGACCGCGTTTATTTTATACTTGAGGGAACGGTTGAGGCAAGAAAAAACAAGGTCGCGCTTGCGGAACTGCGCCAAGGAGACGCACTTGGCGAAATGGAACTTATTGAAATTGTCCCTATTGTTGCTATGATACGGGCGCTGGACAAAGCGGCGGCCTTGTCGCTTTCCAACAGAAAACTGCATGAAATATACAAAAATGACATTTCAACATTTGCAATGGCCATTATGAATCTCGCGCGGGAGCTTTCCAGACGGCTCAGGAATATGGACGCCAAAATGGTGGGTGAAAATGAGGAATAAACTTACCGAAGAATTAGCCATCTGCGGGTTTAACGCGGCGGCGGCCGTTGGAAAATTGCATCCTGAGACCATTAACCGTCTTTTTTTGCGCAAGGATCGCTTCTCATTTTTCACCCCGGTGTGCAAGAAGTTGGCCGAGCGCAAACGCCCCTATAAAATTTGCGAAGATGAGGAGCTTGAGCGCATCTGTAAAAGCAGCCATCATCAGGGGGTGGTCGCCATGATTGAGCAACCGGTTGTCGCGGGTTTAACCAAAGACGATCTCGAACAATGGGTTGCAGAGGGTTTGACCGGTCTCGTACTTCACAATGTGGGTAACGATCACAACCTCGGCGCGATAGCGCGTTCCACCGCTTTTTTCGGGGCGCGATTCATCGTCATCTCCAGCGCGGATGAGGAAGCCCAACTCACAACTTCAGCCTACCGCATAGCGGAAGGCGGCATGGAGCATGTTGTTGTCCGTAGCGTCCGCGATGCGGCGGCTTTTTTGCGGGACGCTTCACGGACGCTCGTCACCATTGGCGCGGATCCGTACTCCCGTTGGCGCATAGGCGATCTTGGCGCAATTGTGCGGGAGCAGCGCGAGCGATTGAATAAACGTCTTCGTTCCGGCAGGCAATCCGGATTCGTCCTTGTCATTGGCAATGAAGAAACGGGGTTGCCGGAGGTGGTCAAGCGGCAATGTTCAGCCCTTGTGCGGATTCCCGGCGTGGGCAACATGGACAGTCTCAATGCGGCTCAAGCCGCGACGCTGTTTTTGCACGCGGCGTTTGAGTGTTTTTGAAATAGCAGGCCATTTTGTTAAGCGGAAAAATTGGTATGTATAGGGCTGTTCCAAACAAAAAACCACGCCTCTACCTCAACCCGAAGCGTTCAGACAGTTCTTTCAGGTGGCTGCCGATGAAAAGCGCTCCGTAGCTGGTGAGTATGCCCCCGATGATTATGCCGACAGGAAGTAGAAACGCCTGTCCCTGACTGCTCGCCACCTTTTCAAAGTCCATGCCAAAAAATAGCGTTGTCAAGGAAAAGAGCATAAAAACGCCTATGATCACCCATCCCCGCAAGGACACCTCGGTCATACGCTCCGCCTCATACGCAGGCATATCGGGCAGCGCGTCTATCTGTTCCATAAGAGCTTCTTCAAAGTTCGCCGCCGCAGGTAATGGCGGAAAAAAATCTTTCATGGCTATTTCCGCCATTTTCAGCTTGCGCGCCTCTTTGGAGCAAGCGGGACAAAAGAGAAGATGCATCGAATTTTTAATAAACAAGAAAAAAGACGGCTCTTCTCCCATTGCGTCGTACAGATCGTCAATAATATGTCTCATTAATCGCCTCCAAAATCTTGCAATTTTTCTCGTAATAACTTTTTTGCCCGGAAAACATGGGATTTTATGGTGTTCACCGGAAAACCGGTAATCGTCTCAATCTCATTATACGCCCTATCGTAAAAAAAGAAAAGATCAATACAAACGCGGTACCGGTCGGGGAGGGTTTGCACCGCCTCCCGCACCGCGTCTTTGGCAAGCCGCCTCATCGCCGCTTGTTCCGGCGTGTCGAGATCGCTCGCCTGTTCGTCTTCCGCCAGGCTGTGAAAATTTTTTTTTCTATGCGCGCTGTTTATCGCGGTGTTGTACGCTATTTTATAAAGCCAAGTGGAAAAACGAGATCGCCCTTCAAAATTCGTGAGACTCTTGAACACTTTGAGAAACACTTCCTGCGTAAAATCCAAAGCGTCATCTTCGTTGCGGAGAAAACTCATTCCCATTCCGTAAACGTGGCGTTCGTACCGCTCGACAAGAAACCGGAAAAGCTCTTTTTTTCCGGAAACAATCTCGGCTACCAGCAACTCTTCATCAAAAGACAGCTCATCATTGGCGTCCTTTTTCATGGTTTCCTGTCAAGGCGGTTTATCGTGTAATAAAGCAATAAACCAACACCAAGAGCAAAAGGAATAACGCCGCCCAGCAACCCGAAGTTTACGCCAAGCGCGATTGCCAGAAAAATGGTCAGCGCAAGTCCCACCGAGGTGAGGAGCAAACCGGCAAGCAGGCTGAATGATGGAAGATCGAATTCAGCGCGCGTGTAATGGCCGGTCTGAATAAGCAACATTTTACGCTTATGGCTCCAGAGCAGGTAAAAGAACACGACGACCGCTCCCATAACAATCCCGACTATGGGAATGATCGATATGATGACCTGCGCGGCTGTAGAGGGTGGTTGATTCATAATGTTAGTATAAGTGATGCGTGGAATTTACGCAAGAGCAAAATCAAAAACCTGTTAGGGCGTATTCATATCATGTGAAATCAATGAACAAATAGCGGCAACACGCAAAGAGAGATGGATAACGCGAAAAACATCGCATCCAGCGCGCGCATAATGTGCCGGTTGTTTGTGAACCTACGATTCGGCGACGTTTTGCCAGCCCGAATAAGGGCTTTGCGAAGCATTTCTATGGCCGACAAACTGTGGCGGAGTTTTGCGTGGGAATGAAGCGAATCGGAATGATCTTGTCTGCCGGAACCCCGATGGCGCTTTAGCGCCCGAAGCGCGAATATCTTGTTGGACGAAAGGGTGGTCAAAATTTGTTAAATATATTGACAAAATAAGTAATAATGGATACCATATTGAAATAAGGAGTAAAAATGGAAAGCAAACAACCGTCAATTTTTGATTTAATTGTGGAAACTCATATAGGGTTGGAACGGCAGGGGCCTGGCAGTCCTGAAGCAACTATTGAGGCATTAAGTTTTTTGAATAACCATAATAAAAATTTCCGAGTGGCGGATTTGGCTTGCGGAACTGGCGGGCAAACAATGGTTCTTGCGCGAAATATTTCTGGAAATATTACCGGCGTGGACTTTTGTCCTGATTTTATAAATATTTTTAACGATAACGCCAAAAAACTAAATCTTCAGGAAAGAGTAAATGGCATTGTTGGATCAATGGAAAAACTTCCTTTTGAAAAAGAGGAATTTGACCTTATCTGGTCAGAAGGCGCTATAGACAATATAGGTTTCGAAAGAGGATTAAATTATTGGAATGGTTTTCTCAAAGAAGATGGCTATATTGCCGTAACTTGCCCCTCATGGTTTACTGACAAACGCCCTGCTGAAATTGAAAAATTCTGGTCTGACGCTGGTTGTAGCTTGGATACAATAGGGCATAATATTTTGATAATGCAAAAAGCAGGTTATGTTCCTGTCGCCACATTTACATTGCCTGAAAAATGTTGGACGGATAATTATTTTACTCCGCGTGAAGCGGCGGAAGAAGCGCTTTTGAAAAAATATACTGGAAATAAAACCGTAGAGTCTTATGTCGAAAATAATAAATATGAAGTTGATTTATATTCAAAGTATAA
>JAIRTS010000017.1 GCA_031254795.1 Treponema sp. | reverse complement strand
AAGCCCGCGGAGCCGGGCAAGCTCCGCCTTCACCTCAGGCGGCGGCGAGGCGGGACTGGAGGTCGTCCCCCTCAAGGCGGCCGTAACCGATATGCCGGTGAGTGCCGGCGCCGTTTTTCCGTTCGATGAAGCAATTGTCGTTTTTCTTGCGGTCTCTTGAGCGGGAAAAGGGGATAGGGCGGGATGAATAGATGTCCTTGTTGAGGAGGGAGGGGAGGGAAATCCAGTCTGAGTCGGCGGAGGCGGGGACATGCTGGCCAGCGGTATAGTCCATCCGCCGAATCGCTTTCAGCCCCGCGCGGACCGCTTTCAAATCTTTGCGCGAAACGAATTTCGCCGAATTGCTGGCCATGCGCGCGGCGCGTTTTTGTATCCGCCTTTCCGAAAACACCGCCCGCGCCGCGTCACGGAATCCGGCGATCCCGTCCGTGCGCACGATCAGGATGTCCTCGGCGCTCCGGTCGCGGATCTCATTCGGCGCGGACGCCCAAAACGTGGCCACCTCGTTTTTCGGTATCCATAGCCCTAAAATCTCTTTCTCGCCCTCGAAATGAACCCCCATGGCCACATACACGCTCTTTTGGCAGCTTCTCCCGTCCCGCTGGCCACTCGCCCGCCGCTCCCGCGCGTCTTCCATCGTCGCGTCCGTCGCCCGGCTTGTCAATTCAGGCCACGCCTCCACGTCGTAGACTCGCTCAAGATGGCTTTTTATATTCCGGTTCGTCATCCCGAAGGAACACATCGAAAACGTCTGGTCGTTGAGCGGCGGAACCCGTTTCCAGCCTTTCGGAACTATTCGCGGATCGAGCGCCCCGTTCCGGTATCGGGGAACAGGGACAACCGCTTCCTGATTTTCGGCGAATGCCGTCTTTTCACCGTGATCCCGGCTGTCCCTCCGTGGCCTCCGGCGTTGTCATTTTTCTCATAGCCCAAGTGTTCGGTCGGCTCCGCTTCCAACGCCTTTCGCGACGCCCGCCCGGTCGGCTGTTCGAGCGGCCATCCATGGCCGAGCACTTCGTCTTGGGTCAGCCTCTTGAAATTGATTTTGTCCGGCAGGTCATCCCACTGATCCCGCTCGCGCTTCGTTCTCGCCTTTGCCATAGCCATGCCTTGCCCCTTCGGTATTTCTACCTTCTTTTTAGTTTTGACACAAACTATTGTACACTCTCGTCCTATCCGCGTTCCGCCGCCGGCCATTATCCAATAGAATAGCGCTCTTATTAAGAGGAGCGTGCTTTTGCTATTCCGCGTCTTTTTCACGCGAAACCGCGTCCCACGCTCGTTGTGTCTATTCGCGCAGAGCTTCACGCGCGTCTAAAACATCCTCTTGTCAAAAATCGCAAAGTACGCCATAATTCGCTATGGAAATTCGTTCAATTTTTCGCAATATATCCCCCCTTGATCATCGTTATTCGATTTCGGACAAAGACCTGTTTGACGCGCTTGCGCCCTGGATTTCAGAGGAAGCCTCCATTCGGGCGTGCGTCAAGGCGGAAATAGCCCTTGTCGTCGCCCATCTTGCGGCGCGAGGCGGTTTGACGCCCGCGTTGCGAGAGGCTCTTGAAAAAGCCGGAGACAGCGTGGAACCAGAGGAAGTGTACGCTGAGGAAGAGAAAACACGGCACAACATACGGGCGTTGGTGAATGTACTCAAGAGAAAAACGCCGCCTGAAACCGCGCCGCTCGTACATCTGGGCGCGACCAGCGTTGACATACTGGATACAAGCCTTTCCTACCGTATGAAGCGCGTTACACAGGATGTCGCGTTGCCGAATCTCAGAAAACTGGAACTGTCGCTCTGCGATTTCGCGGAGAAAGAGGCTGAGACGCCGCAGGTCGGGCGCACCCACGGGCAACACGCGGTGCCGATTACCCTGGGTTTTGCCATAGCCGAATATGTGTCCCGGCTTGGCAAGTCCATTCTGGAAATCGAGAGACGTTCCGCGGAACTCAAGGGCAAACTCGCGGGCGCAACGGGCGCGTACAACGCGACGGCGATGATAGTCAAAAACCCGGAGGCCCTGGAAAAAATCTACCTCGCCGAACTGGGACTTGAACCGTCCGAACACGCCACCCAACTCGTGGAGCCTGAATACCTTTTGCGGCTGCTTCTGGAATTCAACACCGCGTTCGGCGTCATCGCAAACCTCGCCGACGATCTCCGCAACCTTCAGCGCAGCGAGATCGGCGAAGTGCGGGAGGGTTTCGCGTCAGAACAGGTTGGGTCTTCCACCATGCCGCAGAAACGCAACCCGTGGAACAGCGAACATGTCAAAAGCCTGTGGAAGGCGTTCATGCCCCGCGCTCAAACCTTTTTTATGGATCAGATAAGCGAGCATCAGCGGGATCTCTCCAATTCGGCGAGCCAACGTTTCGTGGCGGATTACGTGGCTGGCTTTTGCATGGCCGTCCGCCGCATGACCAGCGTGATGGAAGGGCTTGGCGTTGACAGAGAGCGTCTGCTGGCCAACCTGCGCGGCGGCGGCATTCCGGGCGGCGTCATGGCCGAACCGGCGTACATTCTGCTCGCCGAAACCGGCGTTTCAGACGCCCACGAGGTTGTCCGCAAAATCACTCTGTCCGCCGAAAAGGAAAAGACGAGTTTCGCCGAGGCTCTTGCGAAACAGCCGGATGTTTTGGATCGCGTCGGCGGCAAACTCGCGGAGCTGGGGCGGATCCCTTCAAAAGAAGACGCGCTCTTATTTTTCAGGCAACCCGAACGGTACTGCGGGCTTGCCCCGGAAAAGGCGAAAGCGCTTGCCAAAAAATACAGAAACTTGATGAACGTAAACGTATAAGGAGAAAAGATATGTTTGCCGAAGCCTATTCGTACGATGATGTGCTTTTGTTGCCCGGGTATTCCGACATCCTGCCCAAGGACTGCGATGTGCGGACTACATTATGCGCGGATGTGAAGCTGAACGCGCCTATCATTTCAGCGGCGATGGACACGGTTACCGAAGAAAAACTCGCCATAGCCATCGCCCTTGAAGGCGGAAGCGGGGTCATTCACCGCAACCTAAATCCGGAATGCCAGGCGCGGCAGGTCGCCAATGTCAAACGGTACCTCAACTGGATCATAGAGACGCCGATCACTGTTGGCGCCGAGGCGCGGGTCAAAGATATTAAGGCGATGATGGGGAAATTCAACGTGTCCGGAATGCCGGTTGTCAATAAAGACGGCGCGCTTGTCGGCATCATCACGAACAGAGATCTGCGTTTTTGCAAAGACGACGGTCTTTCTGTTGCCGACGTGATGATCTATGACGTGATTTTTGAGGAGGGCGTTCCATCCGTTACAAGCGCGCGGGAGAAATTCAACAAACACCGCATCGAAAAACTGCCGGTGGTGGACAAGCGGAAGCGAGTCACCGGGTTGATCACGGTGAAGGATATGGAGAAACACGCTAACTTTCCTCATGCGGCGACCGATAAAACCGGACGGCTCGTCGTCGGCGCGGCGGTGTCCCCGCAGGATTGCATGGCGCGGATGCCGTTGCTTAAAAACGCCAAGGTCGATTATGTTGTGCTTGACACGGCTCACGGAGACTCGAAAAACGTATGTGACGCGGTGAAAGGCATAAAAGATCGCTTCGATATCCCGGTTATCGCGGGGAACGTCGCCTCGAAAGACGGAACGCGGCGGCTCATTGAAGCCGGCGCTGACGCTGTGAAAGTGGGCGTTGGTCCGGGATCGATCTGCACCACCCGCATTGTCGCGGGCGTGGGCGTACCCCAATTCACCGCAGTGTGGGACTGCGCCGAAGAAGCCGCGTCGTACAACATTCCGGTTATCGCGGACGGCGGCGTCAAGTTTTCAGGCGACATCGCCAAGGCAATCGGCGCGGGCGCGAATGTCGTGATGATAGGCAACTTGTTCGCCGGCTTGAAAGAAGCGCCCGGCCGGGAGATCATCTTTGACGGGCGCATCTACAAGGAGTACCGGGGCATGGGCAGCCTCGGCGCCATTAAAGACGGCGCGGGCGACCGGTATCAGATTTCCAAGGACGAAAGTCCGGTGCCGGAAGGCATTGAAGGGCGGGTGCCGTATAAGGGGGAATTGCGAAACTACCTGCACCAACTGGTGTCCGGCTTGCGCAAGGGCATGGGGTACTGCGGATGCAAAGATATTGATGAATTGAAAAAGTACCGTAAATTCGTGAAGATTACGGCCGCCGGTCTCAAGGAAAGCCATACGCACGATGTCACCATCACGCAAGAAGCGCCGAATTATTCGAGGGGGTAAGAAATGGCTATAGCGCGACACATACAGAACAGCCTTTCGTCGTCTTCCGCAATCAGGAAGTTGTTTGAAGAAGGGGCGGCGTTGAAAAAACAGTACGGCGCCGACAAGGTTTTTGATTTTTCCATTGGAAATCCCGATATTGAGCCTCCGCCTGCGTTTCACGAGGTTTTTCTGCGACTCGCCCAGGAAGACGCCAAAGGCTCGCATGGGTACATGCCGAACGCGGGGTTTCCGGACGTACGGGAAAAAATAGCGCGGAAAGCAGGGCGCGAGCATAACGTCGTTCTGGACGGCGACCATGTGGTGATGGCGGTCGGCGCCGCAGGCGGACTCAACGCGGTGTTCAAAGCCATCCTCAATCCCGGGGACGAGGTCATCGTGCCAACGCCGTACTTCATGGAATACCGGGCGTACGTGTCGAACCACAACGGCGTACTCGTTGAAGTTCCGACAATGGATGATTTTAACCTTGACATTGACGCGATACGGGCAAAATTGACGCCGAACACTGCGGCGATTCTCATCAACTCGCCGCACAACCCAACCGGACGCATCTATCCTCCACAAACCATCGCCGCGTTGGCCGCCGCGCTCACGGATCACGGCGCGACATGCGGACGCTTCCCGTACCTTGTCGCGGATGAGCCGTACCGCGAAATCGCGTACAGCATGGTTGCGCCTCCCATACTGTCCGCTTATAGCGAATCCCTTGTCGTGTCCTCCTATTCAAAGAGTCTTTCGCTGCCGGGCGAGCGCATCGGGTACATCGCGGCGAGTCCAACCATTTCCGGCAAAAACGACGTGATGGACGCCCTGACATACGCCACGCGCATACTCGGATTTGTGAACGCGCCCGCGCTTATGCAGCGCATTGTCGCTGAACTCACCGAAGCGCGGGTTGATGTGGCTGTGTACGCTCGCCGGCGCGACGCTTTCAAACGGACGCTTGACGACGCGGGGCTTGCCTACGCGGAGCCGGAAGGCGCGTTTTACCTGTTTGTCAAAACGCCGGACAAGGCAGCCGGCGATGACGTGAAATTCTCGGATCACCTCAAGAAACATCTGATACTCGGAGTCCCGGGATCGAGTTTCGGCAAACCGGGTTGGATCCGGTTCGCTTATTGTGTTGATGAAAAAATCATCAGGGCGGCGGCGGGCGCTTTCAAAAAGGCGATGGAGACGTTTTAGCCGCAAACAAATCAAGGATTTTTGTCCGCGGGTTACTACGCTGGTTTTCCCAGATGAGGCTGTTCCAAAACGCGCCTTATGGTGCCAGTTTTTGGAACAAGCTCGGATTTAAGAGAGATTTTCGCATAAAAAAACCGCGTGACCCACTGAATGAGCCGCTGGATATTGACGGGTAGAATTTATTATGCTAGCATGATATGCTGTTAGCCGTAAGCAAATAGAACCAAAAGGAGCGGCGTTTATGTGCGCGTCATCTCTATCCTGCATGCCCCCCCCCCCCCCCAAGGCTGTTCTCTATAACCGTTCCGGGCGCGGCGGAAACTCCCCTACAGATAAAAACGCGCCGCCGGGTCGAGCCGGAGGCTGGAACAAGAATATGAGTGGATTTTATTGTATATTCTGCAGAACCGGATTTGAACATAGAGTTGAAACTTTTTTGAAGAAAAACGGGCTTGCCGTTGTTTCTTCAACTGTCGAACGAAATGTGATAAAACACAAGAAGCCGCGCAAGGAGTTTCGTCCGCTCATCTCCGGATATGTGTTTTTCGAAAGTGATAATGAGCCGGATTGGATGGAATTCAGGCAATGTGAATATATATTTTATCCGCTTCGCTATGCTGATAATCAAGCGGGACTGCGCGGAAAGGATTTGGAATTTGTACAATGGTTAAAACGGCGCGATGGATCAATCGGGATTTCCAAAGCGGCGCAAGCCGGAAACAGGATAAAGATAATAGACGGTCCCTTGAAAGAATATGAAGGAAAGATAACAAAAATAAACAAACGGCAAAAATGCGCTGAAATAGAAATCGGCGTGGAGACCATTTTGAAGAAAGTGTGGCTGAATTATGAACTTGTTGGAATAGAAGTAATAGAATGATCTCCAAAGAGCGCCGCCTTCTTTCCCGCTGAACGCCTGGCAGGGAGGCGCTCCCTCTTCTTCCCGTCTTCTTGAACGGTTGTTTTTTCTTGAAAAATATGTAAAATATATCTTTATGTCAGTAAATCTTAAAACCATGCGTAATATCGGCATCATGGCTCATATTGACGCCGGAAAGACGACTACGACCGAACGTATCCTCTACTATGCGGGAAAAAGCCACAAGATAGGGGAAGTCGACGACGGCGAAGCCGTCATGGACTGGATGGAGCAGGAGCAGCAGCGGGGCATCACCATACAGAGCGCGGCAACCACGATCTACTGGAAAGGATTTCAAATCAATATCATTGACACGCCCGGACATGTGGACTTCACCGCCGAAGTTGAGCGTTCGCTCCGGGTGTTGGACGGCGCGATTGCGATATTTGACGCGGTGAGCGGGGTGGAGCCGCAGACCGAGACTGTATGGCATCAGGCCGACCGCTACAAGGTGCCGTGCATTGGCTATGTCAACAAGATGGACAGACCCGGCGCGGACTTTTTCCAGACGCTGGAAGCCATTAAAACCAGGCTGGGAACTGACGCGACGGCGTTGCAAATACCCATCGGCGCGGATCACGATTTTGAAGGCGTCATTGACCTCGTTTCCATGCGGGAAATCCGCTGGGACAGGGCGGCCGAAGGCGAAACCATGCTTTTTTCGCCCATCGCCCCGGAACGTCTCGCTGACGCGGAGAAATGGCGCGAGAAATTATTCGACGCCCTTTCTCAGGTGTCGGACAGCGTCACCGAAAAGTACCTTGCGGGCGAGGCTGTCGGGGAAGAGCTTATCAAAGCTGAAATCAGGAAAGCGGTGCTGACGAGGGACTTTTTTCCGGTGTTTGCCGGAGCTTCCCGCCGGAATATGGGCGTACAGCCCCTCATTGACGCGACGGTCGATTTTCTTCCCGCGCCTGACGAATGCGCCCCGGTAATCGGACATCACGTAAAAAAGAACGAGGAAATGCTTGTGCCTTGCAACCCGGACCGCCCCCAGCTTGGGCTTGTGTTCAAGATACAGAACGACAAGGAAGCGGGAAGCCTCTGTTACGTGCGCATGTATTCAGGCGCCATAAAACCCGGAGAGGCGGTGTTCAATGTCGGGAAGAAAAAACGCGAGCGGGTGAACCGCATTCTGCGCATGCATTCCAATAAATCAGAGCCGCTTGACAGTCTTTCAGCGGGCGACATCGGGGTTATCATCGGCATGAGGTTGGCGCAGACCGGCGACACCATAGGAAGCGAAGGCTTTCCCGTCATACTGGAGCGCATGCAGTTCCCTGAGCCGGTTATATCCGTTTCCATTGAGCCGAAAACCCTGTCCGAACAAGACAAACTCAAGGAGGCGCTTGCCCTTCTGTCAAAAGAAGACCCCACCTTCACCACCAAGGAGAACGAAGAGACCGGACAACTCATCATTTCAGGCATGGGGGAATTGCACCTTGACGTGTTGACTACCCGCCTTGTCAAGGACTACAAAGTCGCGGCGAGAGTCGGCAATCCACAGGTGACATACCGCGAATCCGTGAGCGCGGCTGTTGAAAAACAGGAGCGCTTTTCCCGTATGGTCGCCGGCAAGGAAAACGCCGCCGTCATAACCCTCCGCGTGGAGCCGCGCCCGCGCGGAACCGGCAACCGGTTTGCAAACGCGGTTGAAAGCAAGGAAGCCAGACATATTCCCGATGAAATATTCGCCGCAGTCGAACGGGCGGTCGCCGTGTCTTTTGGGTCGGGAATAGAGTTGGGATATCCGTGCATTGACATTGGAGTGACGCTTACGGCGCTTGAGTACTCCGAGCTCACCGGCTCCACGTTCGCTTACGAAGCCGCCGCAAGCCTGTGTTTCGACGCGGCCTGCGCCGCCGCCTCGCCCATCCTTCTGGAACCCATCATGGCGGTTGACATCATTTCGCCCAAAGAATTCGTCGGCGAAGCCATGAGCCTTGTCACCCAATGCGGAGGACAAGTGTTGCACATGGAGTCCAAAGCGGGCGCCGATGAGATCAAGGCGTTGGCGCCTATGGCGAAGATGTTCGGCTTTATGACGAGACTCCGCTCCGTAAGTCAGGGACGCGCCACGTTCACGATGGTGTTTTCCCATTTTGAGAAGAAAAAATGACAAGCCCCCGCTCAACGCCGCGCCGCGCGAATGCGTCACATCGTGCAAATACGCCGTATCGCATCAACGCGCGTGGTACGAATTGCTGGATTTATGTTCCCGACGAAGAATATGAACGCGCCGCAAGTGAGGAAATCGCGGCCTCACGCGGAGCGTGGAAGCCATGTTTTCTTATTGATCCGGGCGCCTGCCCCGATGAGATCATCAGGAAATTGGAAGGGTTGAATCTGTATCCAACGCGCATCCTGCTTACCCACGGACACTTTGATCATGTCGGCGCGTTGCCGGACGTCGCTTCGTATTACGAAGCTCAGGGAGATCAGGCGGCCCCGACAATCGCCGTGCATCAGGCGGACGCGCTCTATCTTGGAAAGGACTCGCGCGCGGCGCACCGGCTTTGCTGGTCCGCCGCCGGGGGAAACACGGCGTATATTGAAGCGCGCTGGAAACCCATGCCCGATCCCGCGCTTCTGTTGCAAGACGGAGACCGCGCCGGATCGCTGCGCGCGCTGCATGTGCCCGGCCATACGCCGGGATCCGTGGCGTTCTTTGATGAAGAAGCGCGGATACTTTTTTCCGGGGATTGCCTGTTCAAGAACGCAATCGGGCGAATGGACCTGCCCGGCGGAGACGCCCGGTTGACGCGGGACAGTTTGAACCGGCTATTCGCGCTTGGCGATGATATAACGGTGTACCCGGGACATGGCGGGACTACGATCATGGGCGCGGAACGCCGTTTTCATGGCGAGGCTTTTTCCGGCGGGCTATAAACGGGCGTTCGCGCCGGCGGCGCCAATTTCCGCTGATTTTTCACCGGCGAGAAACGCCGGCTCCACCCGCTCTGTGGCGCGCGCCATCCACACGGCGCTGTTTTTTGCCATTCCTTGACAAGCCGTGAAAACGGCTCCGCCCCCTGTCCTATTTCACACGCTTTTTTCACATACTTCGCCAACAGCGTCTGGCATTTATTTTCCTTTTTCAATATAATGCGAGAACTTGTTTTAGGAGGGTACTGATGTTACGGCAAATAACTATTGGCATGAGGATCATTGTGATTATCGTTGTGATGTCATTGGCTATAATCGGGCTTATATTTGCCCTTTTCTTTACAACTCAAAATATAAAACAAATAGGACTTGGTGAACGCGCCCGTCAAAAAAAACAGAAACGGCAGTCAAAACTGACGGCAAAACAATCAAACACTGTGTAATTGCCTTACAATCGACACCATCAAAAACGCGGCAAAAACGCAACCGTGTGCGTATTTGCCGTACCCGTGCCGCTCCTTACGGCTTGATTTTGTCCCTGATGGGATAGTTTGCCGTCAGGACTTCGATTTTTTGCCGCGCACCGCTCCGGCAGGACATACTCAGGCACATCTTGATTTCCGCCGAATCCCAGCCGTATTTTTCGATACAATCGGCGAGGGCTTTGTTGCGGTAGGAACTCAAGAGGAACTTCCCTTGAATGTGCGCCAGCGTATCGAGAAGCCGTTCAAAATCATCTTGCGTGTAGCCGTCGTAGTGCCCCTGGTCGGCTCCCACATACGGCGGGTCGCAATAAAAGAACGTCTCCGGCGTGTCCCTGCTCCCGATGATGCGGAGCGCGTCGCAGCACTCGATTTGGGTGTTCTGCATACGCGCCCCGTATTCGACCGTGAACGCCTCGCGCTTGTTCGCCAGCTTCGCCGGAAACTTGCCCTTGCGGTCGTAGCCCCATGTGCCGTCAAGCATCGCGCCGTAAGACGTGTTGGCGAGCATCCAGACCGCCCACGCGCGTTTTACGCGGTCGAACATATCGGGATTGTTGTAGACCACTTCGGCATTGTGGTGCTGTTTGCGGCTGTGCAGGCTTATTTCAATCTCCTGCTGCAACGCCGAAAAGTCCCGCTTCATCACCTCGTAAAAGTTGATAAGCTCGCCGTTGGTGTCGTTGATTACCTCGCATGGAGACGGCTCCTTTGCGAAGTAGACCGCCGCGCCGCCTATGAACGGCTCGGCATAGATTTTGTGCGCCGGAATGAGCGCGAGAATCGTGGCGGCAAGCTGTTGTTTGCCGCCATAATACGTTAGTGGAGTTTTCATTCTCCCCTCCCTAAAATAATTTTTTAGGGCTTTAATCCAATGGAAAGAAAACCGATAATCTTATTACCTAGTCTAGGTCGGGTGGATGCCGGTTTTCCGGTAAGCGTTCACGCGCTTTTCCGCGTCTAGTACACGCGGATGTCTGCCCGTTATTTGTTTCCGCGCAGACTGCGCGTATTACAAACCCGCTAACTCGGCGCGGAGGGCTTTCGCCTGCTCCTCCAGCGCGTCCAGCCTGTCAACGTCCGCGCTTTCCGGCGCGTTGCCTGAAGCTACGGCGAGCGCGACAGCCCGCGCCGCCCTGCCCGACTTCGCGTCAATGCCTTGCAACAGCCGCTCGATTTCGGCGGGGCGGTTTTGCCGCTGTTCGGCTTGCGCCTCATCATCGGTTTTCCCGATAAAGATTTTTCCGCCGACAAGACGCGCCACGCATCCCGCCGCCTCAAACTCCTCGTCAGGAATTTCCATGTCGGCTTTTGAAAACCCGACTTGCTTTAGCCCCTCAAGGTTTTTGTGGCAGTAGACCCTGCCGTTTTTCTTTGCCAGAAAATACATCGTTACCCTCCACAGCCGCTTCGCGGCGTTGTATGAATAATTTATTGTAGAGGGAGTCGATATGCGAAATACAATAATGGGCGTTAAAACGTTTTTGGAAATTGCCGCGCCATGACTGATAGGCGCACCGCAAGTCCTCGTATTTCATTTTCCCCGCATCGATAAGCGTTCTAAATTTTTTGAGTTTGCGCTTCATGCGGAGGGCGCTATCCCTGCACGGAAGGCGCAGTATTTT
>JAIRTS010000285.1 GCA_031254795.1 Treponema sp. | reverse complement strand
AGGCGCGGCCATCATAATGGACAACGCTTCGTTTCACCCGCCCAAAAAGCTTAAGAATCTATGGTACCGTCACGGCGCGAGGCCGCTGTTTTTGCCCGCGTGTTCATCCGACTATAACCCGATTGAAAAATCCCGGGCAAACATGAGACGCGCTTTAATTGACATAATTCCAACTTGCGAAGATGCGCCCGTCGCGGCTCATCAGTGTTTTGGTGTTGGTATTTCTCAAACTAAAGCACTATATTCTATGGACCGTCTTCCCGCTGCTCCGTAGTCGAACCGCACGACATCCTTCTTCCGCTGGATGAAAAAAGGACTTCCGCGATTCGCCAAAATGCCGGGGAGGGGCATTCCGATACCGCGAAGCCGTATTGGTGGACAACGCCGCCCAGCTCACCCGTGGAAGGCTCTTTCCGGGCATCCTGCGATTTGACATCATCTTTGAAATCGGGGCGGACAGAAGCGGCAAGGGTATCAAAACCGATCAATCCACCACGCCCGATGAGACGCGAGGTTTGTTTTTTTAATCTCTGATACAATTTCGCTTGCTATTTTATCCCTGATATGCTATAGTATAACTATGGCTTTTGGTGATTTTACTATTGAAAAAGGCAACCCCTTGCCTATAGGCGCGACATTGACCAAATCAGGGGTAAATTTTTCTATCTTCTCGCGGCATGCCAAAGCGATAACATTGTTGCTTTTTGAAAATGAGAGACCCGACAGCGCTTGTAAAGGCTTGCAACTCGATCCGAAAAAAAATCGTACTGGCGATGTGTGGCACTGCCATATACCGGGACTTGAGGCGGGAGCGTTGTACCTTTACAAAGCCGACGGGCCATTCCAACCCGAAAAAGGCCTCCGTTTCAACCGGTACAAAGCGCTTCTTGATCCCTACGCAAAGGCGCTCACCGATCCGCTCTATTGGGATGAAAATGGCGCGTATATGTACAACCAGGGCGATCCGGCGTTTGATCTTTCCTTTTCCTATAAAGACAATACCTATGCTTTTCCCCGATGTGTTGTCATTGACGATGAGTTCGACTGGCAGGGGGACCAGCCACTGAATTATCCCCTGCGTTTCAGCGTGCTGTACGAGACCCATGTGCGCGGTCTTACAAAGCACGCTTCGTCAAAGGCGCGCCATCCGGGAACATATAAAGGCGTTATTGAAAAAATTTCTTTCTTCAAAGAACTTGGCGTTACCAGCATAGAATTCCTTCCGGTACATGAATTCAACGAGGAAGAAATCACCCGTAAAAATCCAGGAACTGGAGAAAGGCTGGCCAACTACTGGGGATACTCCACCGTGAGTTTTTTCGCTCCGAAAACTTCCTATTCCTCAGACAGAACCCCGGGCGCCAATGTGCGTGAATTCAAAGAGATGGTTCGGGAGCTTCACAAGGCCGGCCTTGAAGTCATTCTTGATGTGGTGTTCAACCATACGGCGGAAGGCAACGAGCTAGGACCCACATATTCTTTTCGGGGCTTGGACAATTCCATCTATTATATTCTTGATGAAAACAGGCGCTATTACAAAAACTATTCCGGTTGCGGCAATACGGTCAACTGCAACAACACTGTGGTTCACAACCTCATCATAGACTGCCTGCACTATTGGGTGATTGAGATGCATGTGGACGGGTTCCGCTTTGATCTCGGCTCCATTTTGGGGCGCGATCAGAGAGGGAATGTCATGGACAATCCCCCAATGCTGGAAAGCATAGCGGAAGATCCCATTTTGCGGCACACGAAGATCATCGCGGAGGCGTGGGATGCGGGCGGCGCGTATCAGGTTGGCTGGTTTCCGGGCGGGCGCTGGGCGGAATGGAACGACAAGTACCGCGACAACGTACGGATGTACTGGCGCGGCAGTCCGTTTGAAGCCCGCTACCTTGCGACGCGGCTTTCCGGCAGTTCCGATCTGTACCTGCGCGACGGACGAAAACCCTTCCATTCCATCAATTTCATCACAAGCCATGACGGTTTTACGATGAACGATCTGGTTTCCTACGACAGGAAGCATAATGAAGAGAACGGCGAGGAAAACAGAGACGGCAATGACAACAATTACAGCTTTAACACGGGCGTTGAGGGTCCCACAGACGATATAACCACAGCGAGGATGCGGGAGCGGTTGATGAAGAATTTCTTCACCACGCTGATGATTTCCCTAGGCACGCCCATGATTCTGGGCGGCGATGAATTCGGCAGAACCCAGCGGGGCAACAACAACGCCTATTGTCAGGACAACGACATTTCATGGTATGATTGGTCATTGCTGGAGAAAAACAGCGGGCTTTTCCGTTTTGTAAAAGAATTAATAGCCTTCCGGCTGCGTCATCCGGGGTTTATGAGACCCGAATTCTTCACCGGGAAAGGCGGACAGTACAATTCCGCGCCCGATATCACGTGGTTTGATGAAAAAGGTGGTATACCGGGGTGGGACAGACTCAACCATTGTCTCGCGTTTCGGCTTGAAGGCAGCAAGGCCGGCAACCTTGCCGACCTCGATGACAACGACTTTTTCATCATGTTCAATTCCGGAGTCGAACAGGTGCCGTTTACGGTGCCGGACGCCAAAAGCAAGAAATGGTTCCGTTCCATTGACACGGCGTTGCCCTCGCCGGACGATATTCTTGCGCCCGGCATGGAACCTCCGCTTCCCACAAACGGCATTTATCTGGTGAAGCCCCGCAGCATGGCGGTGCTTATTTCAAGGTGAAGCATGTATACTATTAAAGATATTGTCGATTCTTTACCAGAAGAGAAAAAACGTGCGGATGGTTTGTGGTCAAAAGTCCTGCGTCCCCTTGCCCTTCCCTTTACATGGCTCGCGCTGAGAATGCGCCTAAAGGCGAACGCCGTTTCGTATCTGTCGGTTGTTTTCAGCATATCAGGCGGCGTTCTTTTCAGTATGCCGGGGTTTTGGGCGCCGCTGTGGGGCGCAGTCCTTTTCAATGTCTTTTCAATATTAGACTGCGTTGACGGCAATATAGCCCGTACAACCAAAACCGCAAATCCTTGGGGCAACTGGGCGGACGCGGTTACGGGCTTTATCGCATACATTGCGGTATTTACGGCGAGCGGGATGTACGTCTTTCTGCGCACCGGCTGGTGGTGGGTTTTGCTCATCACTTCCCTCACGTCATCCGCCAATCTTTTAACTCGCGCGGCGTTTCAATTTTATAAAAACATAGTGGGAACCAAAGAAGCGCGCGGCTCCGTTTCTTTCGAGCAAAAGCTGGCCGATACGGTGGGTGTCACGGGGTTCATGATGCCCCTTCTTGTGATTTTTCACTGTATAGGCGCGCTGACACGGGGGGGGGGGGGGGTCTTCGGAATGAGCGCTATTATCGCTTTTAACGCGGCCTTTTATGGCGGAGGCTGCTTGCTGACTCTTATAAAACTGGCGAGAAAATCCAACGCATGATCACCGTTCTTGTATATTACGACCGCATTTCCCTTTTTCATACGCTCACTCCCTTTTTTTTAAAAAAATATCGCGACTTTTTTCATTTCACCCAATCCGTCGATTATTGCTTGCGGCGGGATAGAAACAAAGTGTTGTGGCTGGAAAGGCAATTTCAACACAGCGATCCGCGAGATCTTGAGAAAGATGACGTCGCTGTCTTGCGAAAATTACGGGATAAATACGAAAAAATTATTTTTCTGAACGGGAAGCCGGAAGCCGGAACAAACCGCCTTGACGTACTGCCGTTTGTAGACCGTTTTTTCGATAAATCTGTTTTTTCCAATTACGACCATTATAAAGAGGAGCTATACGGAAAAAATCTTTTTGCGGATTATTATCACAGAAAATATGGCGCGACCGATTCAAAGGAGTATATCTTCAAGAAAAATATTGATGAGACCGCTATAAAAAGAATAGAGTTGTCATGGAATATCGGGGTGGGGGTATATCCCAGATGGAATCGCCGCCAGCGGATCGGCGCGGCAATCGCCAGAGCTGATTTTCCCGGCGTTGGGAGGCTGTTCAACGCCGCGCGGAAACCGCCGTCAGATTTTTCTTCGTCAAAAAGAAGCGTACCGGTTCACGCCCGTTTTGTTCCTGTTTTTTGCCCGTCTATAGCCTATCAGCGAACGCTTTTTTTAGAAAAAATAAAGACATTTGAGGGGGCTGAAAGAAAAAAAAGCGGCCCGCTTTTTTTGACCGGAATGGCGCGGCAGAAACAGTACTACCACGAATTGACTGATTCAAAAATAGTTCTTTCGCCTTTTGGCTGGGGAGAGGTTTGTCATCGTGATTTTGAGGCGATCATGGCGGGCGCTCTTCTCTTAAAGCCCGATATGAGTCATCTAAAAACCTATCCCGATGTTTATCTTCCCAATGAGACCTATGTACCGGTTGACTGGGACGGCGACGACCTTTTTGAGAAAGTGAAATACTATTTGGCGAATGAAAAAGAGCGCTCCCGCATAGCGCGGAACGCCTATGAACAATATGAAAAAGATCTGTCCTCTTTGGAAGAACGGTTCATGTCCCTCTTTGGCTCTCTTTTTGATTTTAAGACGTAGCCCTTTTATTAAAATTTTGCCGGTTTAATACCCCGCAGCTCTGCTACGGCTGAAATTAGTGATATAATGAGGAATGAGCGGGATTATAAGAAAGCCGCATAACGTGAGAGTGATAATGTATCACAGTGGACTTGCCTCCATTAGATCGTTGCCATATTTGTTCAATCGCCTAATATGTTTCCTCGCTATGACACAGAAAAAGACGAATTATCTTATCCAGAAAAGTACAGAGAATTAAAACGAGCATTAATACCTTACCATAACAAAGTGGAAAC
>JAIRTS010000292.1 GCA_031254795.1 Treponema sp. | reverse complement strand
AAAGTTTGTTAGAGTGTCATTCTACCTACAAAGTAGGGGCCGCTAGCTCAGTCGGTAGAGCAACGCCCTTTTAAGGCGTGGGTCACGTGTTCGAATCCCGTGCGGCTCATTAGTTATTTCCTTGTCCTGTAAGCGAATATAGGGCGTCTCTAGTTTGCTTTTTGTGGAGTTGTGTGACATCGCGCGTTTATTTCTTTCTTGCAGGAAAGTCATGTCGCGTACTTCCAAGCTTCTTGCCACGCCGCGCCACTCTGATTGTAAAACCTTTCAGGTTACGCTCAGCGCGAGTTGCGGGCTCCCCGATAAAATTTGTCAGCAATGGAAACGCCGCTAAAGACGGCGCGCTCTTTGGGGCGCTTCTCCCAAACGGGTTGCAAAATCTCCCCGCTTATGCTATTCTTCAAAAAACAGGAGCGACACCCCATGATTAATCGAAATCCTTCTATAGCAAACATTAAGACAGGATACCTTTTCCCGGAGATCACGCGCCGCCGCCGCGAATTTGAAGCGGCCCACCCGAATGGAGCGCGGATCATCAGCTTGGGAGTGGGCAACACCACTGAGCCGATTCTCCCCTATATTAACGCTGGTCTTGTCAACGGAGCGAAGGCTCTTGGCAAGGTGGAGACCTATTCAGGCTATCAGGATGAAGGTTTGCTTTCCTTGCGAGCGCGAATCTCCGAAGTTTTTTACAGGAACGCTTTCGCGCCGGACGAGGTGTTTATTTCTGACGGCGCGAAATGCGATATTGGGAGGCTCCAGCTTCTTTTCGGCGCGGGTGTCAAGGTTGCGGCGCAGGATCCGTCCTATCCGGTGTACGTTGACGGCTCGGCGCTGGTCGGCGCGGCCGGCGCGTGGCAGGGCGGCGGGTATGAGGGAATCACCTATCTGCCCTGCGTTGCGGAAAACGACTATTTTCCGGACATGTCGCGTATACCGGAGAACGCGCTCGTTTACTTTTGCTCGCCGAATAATCCTACAGGCGCGGTCGCCTCAAAGCGGCAGCTTTCAGCGTTGGTCGCCGTTGCGCGGAAAAAAGGCTGCGTCATTATCTTTGACGCGGCGTACGCCGAATTTATCCGCGATCCGAATTTGCCCAAGACCATTTTCGATATAGAAGGAGCGGAAACCTGCGCCATTGAAGTGAATTCGTTTTCAAAGCCCGCGGGGTTTACCGGAGTCCGGCTCGGCTGGACCGTCGTGCCAAAGTCCCTGAAGTATGCGGGAGGGGAAAGCGTCAACGCGGATTGGGCGCGAGTGACTG
Organism: Treponema sp.; assembly: GCA_031254795.1. Lineage (GTDB taxonomy): Bacteria > Spirochaetota > Spirochaetia > Treponematales > Breznakiellaceae > JAIRKH01. The sequence continues at coordinate 2,488 of JAIRTS010000292.1, read as the reverse complement.
GCACCATTTTCAACGGCGCGTCGAACATAGCGCAGGCAGGGGCGCTTGCGGCGCTTGAAGAGGAAGGGCTTAAAGAAATCAGGAAATTGACGGACTTTTATCTTGAAAACGCCCGTCTTATTCGAGGAACCCTGCAAAAACTCGGTGTTTCGAGCGTAGGTGGGGACAATTCGCCCTACATTTGGGCGCATTTCCCGAATCGGAACAGCTGGGATGTGTTTGCGGAGATTCTGGAAACGCGCCGCGTCATTACCACGCCCGGATCGGGATTTGGACCTGCGGGGCAATCCTTCATCCGGTTTTCGGCGTTTGGACACCGTGCGGATGTGGAAGAAGCCTGCGCGCGGCTTTCAGCGTCCGGCTCGGTGTAACACAAAAGGAGCTTCATTGTGGAATTTGATGTTGCGAAGTCGTGGGTTTTGATTATTGAATCTCCTTCTATCCGGCGTCCGGCGGATGAACTAGTCCGTTGCATTGAACTTTTGCGTACAGAAGCCGGCGTCAAACAGAACCCTCCGCTTGTATTGGAAGCGCAAGCCGCGTGTGTAGAACAAGCGATTTCCCCGGCGCGCGCGCCGCGTGTCGTTCTGCGTTATGGGACGGAAAAGGGCGGTGGATTTTCATGGAGACTGGAGAAGGATCATCTGGATATAGAAGGTGATTCGGTTCGAGGGCTTTACAACGCGGTGTTTGATTTTCTTGCAAACCTCGGTTTTTGCTGGAAAACGCCCTTCCTTGAAGAACTTCCGCGTAAAGGCAATACGGGGCATACTTATGTTCTGGCTGAAGATCACGGTTATGGCAGTTCGGCCTCTGACGTACGCTCCAGAAGGAGGCTTCTCTTTAACAAACAATCCGTTAAAAAATGGGAGGAGTGGATCGTGTGGGCGGCGCGGAACCGGATAGACGCTGTGGCGCTTCCTTTGGCAATAAACCCGGCGGGACATTTTTTTGAACAGATCAACAAAGCCGCGAAAAAATACGATTTGGCTATTGAGGCGGGAGGCTGGGAACTGTCAAATTTGACGCGGCATTCTCTTTTCCGTCATAAAGAGATGTTCCGTATGACGGACGGCAAGCGCGACAGGTCTGTTAATTTTTGCCCTACCGCGCCTGAAACTATCAAGGTTTTGCGAAAAGAGGCGAAAAAGCTTTTCTTGAAACGGGATATCAAGGTCTATCACTTTTGGTCGGACAGAATTGGAGAAAAGGATGGTTCCGGCGCTTCTAAAAATAGCGGGGTCAACGCATGGTGCTCCTGCCCCACATGCCGGGCGTTTACGCCGGACGAACAAAACCGCATTGCGGTAAACGCAGTCGCCGATGTCCTGCTTTCCATCCGTCCGGATGCAAAAATTTCCTTTTACGAACCACTTTCAGAAAAGAGCGACATTGACATCCGCCCGAATCTGTTCAAGGTAAGCCGGCTGCCTGAAACGTCCGGCGTTGAAGCCGGCGGTTGGTTTTTGGCCACTTGATTTACGGTCTTGCTTGCTATATACTAGAGTACCTGTAGAATGAACCTCCCCGCTCGGAGGGCAGGGCATTAGACCCCACTGCGAATAAAGAAGGATTGCGCTATGAGATTATTAACCCGTTCCGATTTTGATGGTTTGGCGTGCGGCGCCATTTTAGAATGCTTGGGATATGTCGATGAATGGAAGTTTGTACATCCCAAAGATATACAAGACGGTCTTGTCAAAGCCACGGACAACGATATTTTGGCGAATATTCCCTATATTAAGGGGTGCGCCTTGTGGTTTGATCATCATTCAAGTGAGACTGAGCGACTTGGACACAAGGTGTATTTTGAAGGCGTGTCCCGCAAAGCGCCGAGTTGCGCGCGAGTCATCTACGAATTTTATGGAGGAGACGCAAATTCCACCATACGGCGATTTTCCCGTATGATCGAATATGTTGACAAGGTGGATTCTGGCGATCTCACTACCGATGAAATTCTTGACCCAAAAGGGTGGATTTTACTGGGGTTTATCATGGATCCGCGCACCGGACTCGGCAGATTCAAGGACTTCAGCATCAGCAACTATGAACTCATGGAAAAACTCGCGCTTGCCTGCGGCAACATGAAGATCGAGCGGATACTTGAGCTTCCAGATGTGAAGGAACGGATTGATTTGTACTTTGAACATGCTGAAAATTACAAAGCCATGATGAGAGAACATGCCCATGCGGATGACAATGTGATTGTCATCAACCTGTGCGGGGTCGAACAGCTTTATGCCGGCAACCGATTTATTGTGTATACGCTTTTTCCCGAGCAAAATATTTCCGTGTGGACGGTTGATGGAAAGGAAAAGGTAAACGCGGCGGTGACGGTGGGCTATAGCGTCACCAACAAGACATCCACGATTGATGTTGGCAGCATGCTTCTGAAATACGGCGGCGGCGGTCATCATCAGGTGGGAACCTGCCAGGTTCCCTATGCCGATCTTGACCGCGTTGTGAAAGAAATTATTGAGAAATGCAA
>JAIRTS010000282.1 GCA_031254795.1 Treponema sp. | reverse complement strand
CTTCAGCGAGGAGTAATATATGACTTTACGTCCTGTGGTTAATGTGATAAAAGAGAAATGCGTCAACTGCCACCGTTGCATAATGGTCTGCCCCGTAAAAATGTGCAACGACGGTTCCGGAGAAGTTATCATGCATCATAGCGATCTCTGCATCAGTTGTGGCAGGTGCGTCAAAGCGTGTACCCATGAGGCGCGTGTTGGCATTGATGATTTTGACGCTTTTATTGAAGATGTAAAAACAGAACGGATTGTCGCAGTTGTGTCGCCGGCTATTGTGTCAAGTTTCGGAGCGAATTATCTGAAAGTGAACGGGCTGCTCAGATCTTTGGGCATAGCCGCCGTATTTGACGTGGGCTTTGGAGCCGAACTTGCGGTCAAATCGTACGTCAACTATATGAACAAGACAAATCCTGCCACTGTCATCGCCCAATGCTGCCCAACCATTGTTTCCTATGTGGAAATGTACCGTCCCGAACTTATTCCGCATCTCGCGCCTGTTGACAGTCCGGCGATTCACGCTATGAAGATGATAAAAAAATATTATCCCCAATACGCGGATTGCAAACTTGCCGCAATAAGCCCCTGTTATTCGTACCGAAGGGAATTCGATGCCGTTGGCATTGGAGATTACAATGTTACATTCATTTCAATCTTGGATTATATTAAAAATCATGCGATAGACATCAATGAATACGCAGAGATGGACTATGTTAATCCTCCTGCGGAACGCGCTGTTTTATCTCCCCTTCCGGGCGGGTTTAGGCAAATTATCCGCAGATACAGGGCGGATATTACCGAAAAGTCCCGCAGGATAGAAGGTGAAGCTGTGTATAAATATCTGGCGTATCTTCCTGACAGTTTCAAGAAGGGCATAGCGCCATTTTTCATTGATTGTTTAAACTGCGAAATGGGCTGCAGTGGCGGCCACGCGACAAGGAACACGGAAAAACATCTCGACGAGGTGGAATTCCTCATAGAGAAAAGAGGCGCGGAAGCGCGGAAGCGGTACGAAAAAGACGGCGCTTTGGACATGGAAAAGCTCGAAAACGTACTTGCGGGATATTGGGAAGAAGGGTTGTATGAGCGCCACTATGCGGACAGGTCCGCGATTTTTAAATCCACGGTTGTCTCTCCCACAAAGGAAGCGCTCAGAGACACCTTTGTAAAGATGCACAAAACAGAGCGCAAGCAATTTCTTAATTGCGGCGCGTGCGGATATAAGTCGTGCGAACAGATGGCGGTCGCCATTATAAACGGACTGAACCGGCCCGAAAACTGCCACTGCTATGTTGAAGTCGAAATATTGCAACGATCTTTTTCGGCGTTGCAGATTGAGCGTGACGAAATCGCCGCCATGAAAGACAATCTGAGGGCCGGCGTGTTTCTCATGGACAAAAAATACGTTATTCAGGACAATTATTCCCGCACTCTTGAGGATGTGCTTGCCGCGACGGAACTGCAAGGCAGGAAGTTCACCGAATTAATGGAAGACAGCCTTAACGAACGGGAGTTGGAGAGCCTTGAACGGTATTTTGACAATATCTTGAGCAATTCTATAGATCAGGAACAGATCGATTCCATGAACATCTTGAAAGAGGTGAGATACAGAAGCGTTGAAAGGCCGGTAAGAAAAAGTTTGTCGTGTGAATTCGCGCCTGTGAACAGAGAAAACGGGGAAGTCTTTATTCTTGGAACTATTGAAGATATTACTTCTGAAATGGCGTTAAGGAAAAAGCTGAAAATGGACGAGCGCAGGCGCCGGGAAGATATGCGTTCCTTCTTTGAAGTGTTGCGGTTGGAGCGGAGCGCCGTCAGTGATTTTATTGAAAGCGCGCAGTATTATCTATCCCAAGTCATGTCAATCTTGAAAGACAAGAATGTCTCCTCCAAAAAAATGATCGATATAATATCTCCCATGATATATACAATCAAGATGGACGCCATCTCTTTGGGATTGCAGGACATGGCGGAATCCCTCTACGATGTGGAAGATGTTATAAATCAGATACGGGCGGAAACGGAAATTTCGTTTGACAGTCTGCTGGCGCTTGCCATCGAAATGGAACGCGCTTTGGGAATAAAAGACAAACTTTTAAAAGACGCGGAAACCATATTTTCCAGAACGTCATTCAACGACATAGATCAGAGAGAGTATATATTTATTCAGTTTCTTATGAGAACGTGCAATTATGAGGCTATGGACTTTAACAAGAAAGCGCGATTTCTTCCCGCTGAAATAGACAGCGCCGCCTTGCAATACGTTTCCAGGCGGCAACTTAAACAAATGCTTGTTCAACTGATCCGCAATGCGGCGCAACACGGGCTTGAATCCCCTGCCGAAAGAAAAGCCGCCGGAAAACCCGAGCAGGGAACCATAACGCTTCATATAACCCAGAGCGATCACAGTATTCATATTAAACTTGCCGATGACGGGAAAGGCATTGACTTTGAACGCATTAGAAAAAAGGCGCTTAACCTTCGGCTCATCAAGGAAGAAGCCTCTTGCGATAAAAATATTCTTGTACAGGTTATGTTTACGCAAGGCTTTAGCTCCGATGAAGCGGATGGGTACAATAGCACGGGGTTGAATCTGGTTTACAACAAAGCGCGTGAACTGAACGGTTCCATAAAGGTACAAAGCCAACCGGGAATAGGGACAGCTTTCACTATTACCATCCCAAAGGAGCGATAGATATGTTGAAAGAATACATAATGCCTTTTGTTAAAGAGTGTGAAGAGACGTTTATTACTACAGGTGACATCAACATCACGGCAGGGCGTCCGTATGTCACCGAAGTCCGCTCAATTAATCAAGGGGATGTTTCAACGATTATAGAGTTTTCGGGCGATATCACCGGCGCGATAGCCATATCCATGGATAAAGCGTCCGCCATAAAGATGGCCGATAGGGTAACCGGAGCCGCTCACATCGAAGTGAATAATGAGGTTGTAGAAGTTGTCAGCGAACTGGTGAATATATTCACAGGCCAGGCGAAGAGGCATTTCGAAAAGATCGCCGCCCTTTTTATATCTTTGCCGATTGCTGTTGTTGATGGGGTATTTTCACAGCCATTTTACAGTGAAAGCAGGTATATCGCCATACCATTCTTCTTCCTGGAAAACTCCGAATTTATTTTGACCATAAGCATTAGCGATGGGGTATCCTGAAGACGCTGCTGCGCTACTGAACGCATGTCCCGCAAAAAATTTATTAACTCAATGCCGCCAAAGAGAATTGAACTCTTGACACAAGGATTTTCAGTCCTTTGCTCTACCAACTGAGCTACAGCGGCTACACAAAACATCGCCACGGGAAAGGCGCCGTTTTGCGCCGGTCTTACAGCGTTTCCCATGATTTGTTATTTTATACAACAATTAAAAAAAAATGTCAAGAGGCGGGAGGCGCAAAATGATTTTTTTTTGGCAAGGGAACCTCTGAAAATGAGAGCCTGCGGGTTCGGCTGTGTTCAGGGTCTCCTCTTGGGATCATTGGACATTTTGACGGCGGCAAAAGCGAATCGCGCCATATCGCCGCCGTCTACATAGCCATTGAAAAAGGGCTTGTGTGCCGGAAATAGCGGACGAAGCGGCGGCGAACGCCGCTCCGCTCTGTGG
>JAIRTS010000275.1 GCA_031254795.1 Treponema sp. | reverse complement strand
GGATTTTCATCCGGCGTCTGTGTCGGTTCATTCATTTGAAATTTTTCCCCGCCCGTGATATAATCGTTAATATGAACAAGCTATATCTCCTGGCGGCCTCTTTATGGCTCCTCGCGCCTGCAATCCATGCGGAAACCTTTGCGTATAAACAAAAGGCGGGCGACAAATACCGGGTTCTTTCAACGGTGCTGGAAGACGTATACATTAATAGAACGTTCAGCCACCGGGCGGAAATCGTGAACCGTATCGCCATTGAAACAACCGCATTCAACAATGGGCGCGCCTATAACAAGGCGGTGTTCCAAACCGGAGAGCGGTCGGTTCTCATGGGCGCCTCGCCGGAAACCGGCGCCGCCCGGGGCGGCTATCAGTGGCAGAAAGACTATGTTTCCGAATTTGAGCGCGACGAGCGCGGACGCCTTACTATAGACAAACGGCACTTCATGCCGGTTGTTCGAAACGTACCGGTTTTCCCGGACGCAGACCTTGCCGTTGGAGATACGTGGACAAATGACGGACACGAAACGCACGATTTTCGGGATAGCTTTGGCATCGCCGAGCCATACCGCATACCGTTCACCGCGCAGTATACGTACTTAGGTGAAAAAGAATGGAATGGCGTCCGGCATCCGGCGTTTTCCGTGTCATACCGCATCTTTCTGGAACCTGAAACGGCCCAAGTCGCCCTGTATCCAGTCCGCATTATGGGCGCGTCGGATCAAATTGTGTACTGGAATAGAGAAAAAGGGCGCGAGGTGGCGTACGCCGAACATTTCCGCATGATTTTTGAGCTTTCCGATGGCAATGTCATAGAATTTCGGGGAACCGCTGAGGCTGAAATCGTGGAAGCGCAGGAAATGGATAAAAATCGCATCGCGGCTCAGATCAGCAGAGATATTGAAGAGATGGATATAGAGGGAGCGCAGGTGTCAATAGTAGATGACGGCATTTCTATAACACTTGAAAACATCCAGTTCCAGCCGGATTCCGCCGAGCTTTTAAACCCGGAAAAAGCGAAGCTCGACAAGATAGGGGCGATCCTCAAAAAGTATCAGGACAGGGACATACTGATAGCCGGCCATACGGCGTATTCGGGATCACAGGCAAGCATGGTGCGACTGTCCGAAGAGCGGGCTGGCGTCGTGGCGGATTATCTTATCAACGGAGGGATTCGCGCGCCGGACAGAGTGGTGACACGGGGCTATGGCGGCACGCGCCCCATTGCGGATAACAGCAATGAAGCGGGCAGGATACGCAACCGTCGCGTTGAGATCACGCTTTTGGAAAATTAAAGGAGACCCGCTATGAACAGCGATATTGCAATCGACGCGACGGGCGCCGAAACGCCCGCCGTATACCAATGGGGGCTTGCGGTCATCAAACGTATACAAACATGGGACAACCCCGTGGTTGACGGCTTTATGCGGGGAATATCCCTCTTCGGAACGGAGGCGGTCTATCTCGCCCTGCTCCTCCTGATATTCTGGTGCATTGACGAAAAGAAAGGTGTCCGCCTCAGCGTAATGACGCTGTTCTCCGCTTGGATAAACGTTTTTTTCAAAGCGCTGCTTCATCAGCCCCGCCCCTTTCAACTCGATCCTTCGGTGGGAAAATCGTTTGAACCCTCCTACGGCATTCCATCAGGTCACGCCCAAATGTCGCTTGCATTCTGGACTGTCGTGGCGTCATGGGCAAAACGCGGGACACGAAGCGCGTTGTTTCTCGCTCTGGCGATCCTCATAAGTCTTGTTATGGGCGTCTCACGGCTTTACCTGGGCGTACATTTTCCTACGGATCTGTTCGCAGGCTGGCTCCTCGGCGGCGCGGCACTGGCGTGTTACATCTTTTTTGAGGAACGCATTTCAAATTTTCTTGCAAAAAGCGGATTACGGATACAGTTCATCATATCGGCGACGAGTTCCTTTGTGATTCTCCTCACCGGAAACACGTTTTTGAGCGGCGCCATGCTCGGCATGGGGGCGGGGTACGCGCTTATGCTGAAATTCGCGCCTTTCGCCGCAAAATCAAAGCGCGGAAGGGGGGTGAAAACCTTTTTCATCCTGCTGGCGCGGTACGTCATAGGCGCTGCGGGCGCGGCTGTTCTTTTCCTTATGTTTCAGCGCCTTATGCCGGACACAAACTCCGCGTATCACCTGCTTGTCTATTTCTGCCTGCCCCTTCTGCTTGGGCTGTGGATATACGCAGGAGCGCCGTGGGTTTTTATAAAAACACGTATTGCGGAGAGACGAGAGGAAAAAATTACGGGCGAATGAAGGTGTACGCGCAACAAATCGCCGCTCCCAGCGCGTCCGCCGCGTGACTCGGCTTTGGAATCGCGTCAAGCCCCAGAATGAGACGCGCCATTTCCTGAACCTGCTCTTTATCAGCCCGCGCGGCGCCCACGACAGCCTGTTTGATGGCATTGGGTGTCAGTTCCCGCACGGGCAACCCCGCTTGCGCAAGCGTCATGCATAGCACGCCCCGCGCTTCGGCGACAGGAAGGGCACTTGTGATGTTGCGTCCGAAATAGAGGGTTTCAACGGCGGCTTCCATAGGACTCCATGTTTCGAGAACTTCCGCAAGCGCGTCATGAATAAAAAGAAGCCGCTCTGTAAGCGGCTTGCCGGGGATTGTTTCTATGCAACCATGAGAGAGATAACGGACGCGTTGCGCGGGTTGCGTATCGGTTTCGATGACGCCCCAGCCCGTACTTGCCAAGCCGGGGTCAACGCCGATAATTCGGGGCATCTTTTTTCGTCACTCTTCTTCTTCAAAACCATCGGGGACTTCGATATTTGAATAGACGTTTTGAACATCATCATTTTCTTCAAGCCGTTCAATGAGCCTGAGCATTTTCGTCGTGTCGTTATCGCTGAGTATCACCGGCGCTTCGGGCAGCATGCTGATTTCCGCGCTGGTGGTTTCAATAGACGCGGCTTCCAGAGCCTTTGCCACGGCTTCAAAGTCTTCCGCGGCGGAGGTGATTTCGATAACGCCGTCAGATTCAGAGACATCTTCCGCATTGCCTTCAATGGCGACTTCTTCAATCTTCTCAAGGGAGAATTTCTCGCTGTCAACCGTGATGACGCCCTTGCGGGTGAGAAGCCGCGCAACCGATCCCGCTTTCGCCAATTCCGCGCCTGCGCGGGTAAGTATGTTGCGCACATCCGCGGCGGCTCTGTTGCGGTTGTCGGTGAGCACCTCAATAAAAAGAGCCGCTTCGCCGAGGCGGGCTTCGTAAGACAACTCTTCGTAACTCACTCCCTCAAGCTCGCCGGTTCCTTTTTTTATCGCGTTGGTGATATTATCCTTGGGCATATTCGCGCCGCGAGCTTTGAGAATAGCCGTGCGCAGTCTTGGGTTCCCCTCTGGATCGCCGCCTCCAATGCGCGCCGCAATAGTGATCTCCTTGATGAGTTTGGTAAACATTTGTCCGCGTTTTGCGTCCGCGGCGCCTTTCTTGTGTTTAATAGTCGCCCATTTGCTGTGGCCCGACATACTGTCCTCCTAAAATGTAGTAAATGCGCAAGAGAATTCTCAATAGATCACGAAAAACCAATAGTTTGAAAACAGAAGTTTTCTGAAAACCGTAAGTTTTCTTGCCATCCTTACGCATGTTCTTAATAAGTCCATTCACTATTGTGAATAATTGCTCTATATATAACACAAGTCGCGAGAATAGTCAATATGAGGCGGCGTATAGCGGGCGATAGCAGGCGCGCTATCGCCCCACCCTACTCGCAAGGCCTAACCGCATGTCATAGGATTTGCGATTCGCCCCTTGCGCGACAATCCATAACATGATAATCTGGTATTGTGAAAAATATAGTACGGCTTGTAATTTTTTTCTCTTGCGCATTTATTCTTGTCCTCTTTTTCTTCACACTTATTGACTTTTTCCGCGTGCGGAGACTCGAATTGACAACCATCACGCTCTCCGGCCCGTTTTTGCGCGAATTTGTCTTTTCGTTCTGCGGACTATTGCCTCAAACTCTTTATCTCACTATTTTAATAAGCCTCAGTTACGCCGCAAGACGGGAAATATCATCTCCAGCTTCCATGGTCTGCGTGTTCGTCCTTGCGATGGGTTTTATCGCGCTTGGGTGGCCGCTCATTTCCAAGGCGAACCATATCCGTCTGCCGCCTGCATCCGGCAAAACCATAACATTTGGCGGAAAAGGGCTTGTCCTTTTTCCAGACAACGAATCAGACGGAGCAATGACGCTTCTTGACGGACCACGGGAATATCCGCGCGTGGTTGTCTTTCCGGGCGCACGGGCTGAATATCAGAGAACGCGGGATGAGGGCAACTTTGAGCCAAGCGTCACGCCACCGGCAAAACCTCTGTTTTTCAGAAATGACGCAAACGCTTTCATGTCAAAACTTATGGATAAATTTCACTTGGTCGCGCTCAAATTTGAAACATTGGCTGCGCGTGGACTCATGGATTTCATGCTCTATGCGGCGGCGCTGATTTTGCCACTTGTTTCCTTGCGTTTCATTATGAACGCAAGTTCATGGCATTTAGCCAATCTGCTTCTGGGCGGAGTCTTTTTCAGCGGCGTTCTCTATTTTGAGACATTTATCGACTCAACACAAGCGCAAAATCTTATATCAACCGCCATCAAAGGGATAATCCCCAGAAACTACATTAGTCCGCTTGTGTTCTGTTTGGCGTTCGTCCTGTTCATAAGCGCCGCCATTCTTCTTCATGCTTTATCAAAACGGCGGCAAAAAAATGGAGGAGGCTATGCGTAAGCGCGACAAAATTTTTGCATACCCTCGTGCTGTTGGCATATATATCGCGGCTTCCTGCGTGGCCATCTTGGCGTTCCGCTACCTTTTGCCGGCGACGCCTCCTCCCCTACCCGTCTATGTTGTCCCGTGGCGGCTGACAAACGGCTTGTTGGACATTTGCGCCATTTTTCCGGCCCTGTTGTTGGCGGGATTAGTCATGCCGTTCGGATGGAGCGTTCAAAAAGAGGAACCTTTTCCCCGCTTCTCTCCGCAATTTTTCAAGCGGCTGTCGCCGGCTCTTTTCACAGGCTTTGCCGCGGCAGCTATATATGCGGTGGTCTTTTTTCTGGCGACTCCTCTATCCCAAAATTACTACAAAACAATGAGCTTGAAAGGCGCGCTCTTTCATCAATCAAAAGCCGCCGCTGAAGCGCAAGCCGCAGATGAACAATGGCTTGACGCCGAATATTCCATTGCCATTTGCAAGCGAATTTGGCGCCAAAGCGCGCAGGAAGGCGGAGAGATATTTTCGCTTGCCCAAAGAATCAGCGCCAAAGCCGAGGAAATCCGCGCTAAAAACAGAGCTTTAGAAACTGAAAAGATATATAACATCAAACCCAAGGAAGTGCCGTCAGTTTTTACGGTTCGTGAACCAGTGGACGCGCAAGAAGCCCTCTCCTCTGCTATGACCGCGCTGGCCGAAAATCGTTACTTTGACGCGCATTGGCTTGCGAGCCTTGCGACACGTTTGTTAAGCGCAAAAAGAACAAGCGCCGAATACCGGCAGGCTGAACGTATTGCCGAGCAGTCGTGGAACGCCATCAATAATCTCTCTCCTTCAAAGCAGGAAAGCGAAACCTATCCTCTGTATCGCCAGAAGCGCGAGGGATATGCGGCCATGCATGATGAGAACTGGATACAGGCGTACCATATCTTCGCAGACCTCATCACAAAAACGCCGGCGGAACCGGATGTCGCCAATCTTTTAGCCATAAGCAAGCAAAGGACGGAAAGCCTCGCCTTCTTTGTTGATGAACGGGATGTTACGCTAGGCTCAATGGCGCTTAACCCCCTGTTCTCCCTTCCAATCAACGCTCAAAACATCCGCGCCGTCATCAGAATGACAAACCTTTCACTCTTTCCAGATTCCGCGTACAGCAGGAACGCGGAGTTTCTCCTGTTCGATCAGAACCATACTCTTATTGGTACAATAACCGCGCCCTTTTGCAGGTTGTCGCCTCAAAAAACCGGTGGCGGAACCAACGGCGGGGAACAGCTTCTTGTTATGACACGCTCCATAAATGAAGAAACCAACGAACAGTTCGATCCCACTGTTATGTGGTTTGACAAAGACAGGGAAAGACAGGAACTGTTTGATGGCGCGTTTGATAGCAACACGCAGATGCTGTTTGATATAAGTTATCAGAATTTTATTCTTCTTACAAATCTCAGAAACGGATTGGAGTCTCTTCTTTTAAACGAGCTTTTCGTTGCGGGCGGCAAATTTGGCGAGTACGGCTATATAGAGCAGGCGTTTCAAGCTGAAATTATATACCGTATTTTCAGCCTGATACTATTTCTTCCTATTACGGTCATCGTAATTATCTTGGGCTGGCGTTTGCGGGCGAAGGAAAAGCCTTTCTTCATAGGCATTCCCATGCTTTTTATTTTGCCGGTTGTATTTCAGGTTTTCATCCAGTTGTATCAAAGTCTTCTCAACGCGCTTTGCATTCGGTCTATCGCCACTCTCGGATTTACTCTGTCAATGGTTGTTTTTATTCTGGGAACCGTGCCATT
>JAIRTS010000225.1 GCA_031254795.1 Treponema sp. | reverse complement strand
ATCGTGACGTGTGGAAGACGGCGGCCTCTTTTGCGGAGCAATACCCATCGGATCCGGCGGCGCTCTCGCCTTTGTATTTGAACCTCGTTTTTCTTGAAAAGGGTGACGCTATGTTTCTGCCGGCAGGGGTGTTGCACGCTTACATCCGGGGGTTTGGCGTGGAACTTATGGCGAATTCGGACAACGTACTGCGAGGTGGTCTTACGCCTAAATGCGTTGATATGCAAGAATTGTTCCGTATACTCTCGTTTTCGGCATTTAAACCCAAAATTCTGCGTCCTAATCCTTCAAAATATCCCGTGAAATGTAAAGAATTCTCGCTTTCCGTTATACACGATCAGGGCGTTTGGATGGAAGACGGTCCCGCAATACTCCTCGTTACGGAGGGAGAAATTGTTTTTGTGGATGAAAAGAACGACGAGAACGCTGACATACGATTGAAACAGGGGGAAAGTGCCTTCATTGCCGCCAGAAACGCGGGAACACTCTCTTTGAATGGAAATTTTACCGTATATGTTGCGGGAATTGGTTCCATGTGATATACTACTCTGTATAGGGATAGGGGTTGTGAAACCTCTCAATGGAAAATGGTGGATGAGAATTTTTGTGGACGCGGATTCCTGTCCTCGATCCGTGCGGGAATTAGTGTTGAGAGCGGCGCGAAAACGGCGTATAGAGGCGGTTTTTGCAGCGAATAGACGGATATCGGGTATTGAAGGCGGTTATGCCGTCATGGAAGTGTGTCCTGCCGGAGAAGGCGCGGCGGATGACCGGATTGTGGAATTGGCGCGAGCGGGCGATCTGACGGTGACACGGGATATTCCGCTTGCGGGGCGGCTTGTTGAACGCGGCGTCATGGTGTTGGATGACCGAGGCAGGGCGTACACCGGCGAAAACATCAGACAGTGGCTTTCCATGCGGAATTTTATGGTGCAACTTGCCGGAAATGGGCTTGGCATGGAGCGTTTCGCTCATTATGGCAAGAAGGAACTCAAAACTTTTGCCGATAGCTTTGATAGAATGGTAACAATCTCTTTGAAGGGGGCGTTATGAAAAAAGGTCTGATGGTCTTTTTCCGTATGTTTAGCGTTGTCGTGATTATGCCCTTGACTGGTTGCGCCGGCTCTGCCGAGAACAGGGTCGCTAACAATATAGGCGTATATGATCTCTCGTCCCCTGACGAGCGGCAATGCCTTTTAATTATTCCCCGGCAGACAACCGTTATTGCCATAGATGGCGATACAGTTCAATGGAACTGGAACAACATTGAAACACGAGTCAAAATTCCTTCCGGCTCGCATGTGTTGTCTGTAAAAAGGAATAAAAAAACGGTTGATATCATGTTTGATTTTGCGCCGGGCGCTTTTTATACATTCAGTACAAAAAATGGCGTTGTTACGGTAGTTGTGGCGTCTAAAACGCAATGAATCGTCCCGTTTTGAAGCGTGAGATGACAGGAGTCCACTGCGCAGGGAAGGAGTAGTATTGCGTGGCGTCATAGCCCGCCAATGATAGAGGCAAGAAATTCGCTCTTATGCCGGAGACGAGACCCCGTTGCGAATGAAGGAGAAGCGTATGAAAATTCTGAAAAGACCGTCTCTTTTTTCTCTGTGTCTTTTGTGTTTTTTGTTTCTTATCTGCTCCTCCTGCGCGTCGCCAAAAAACGCCGTTGGGGCATCCGGCGACAAACTGGTGAAACCAACGACGCTTTCCGCAGGCGAGGGAGAATCTGAAATACTCATAACATGGCGCGGTGGCGCTGACAAGAATAAAACGTTTTACCCGCTTGCGGTCACTATGGACTGGTACGAGTCTGATGACGCGATGGAAGCGGGAAACGGTGAGAAAGGGCGGCTTGTAGCCCAGATCGATAGAGGAAGATCAGGAAAAATCGTCGTGAAGAACGGCGTGGCTGTCCTGCATATTGCCGGAAGCATGTACAACGCCAAAAACAATACGTGGAACGCTGTAGAATCCGCAAAAGTGAACAATTTTCCGGCATCAAAACTTGTGCCAATTACGCTGGAAAACAACACAATAACAGGAACGACCATTGTAACGCATCCCCAGAGCAATCTTACATATATAGAGGTGTTGGACGCGGGGCTGGATTGGTATCCTGCGAATGTAAAGAAAGCCCCGCTTCCCGGTCGTGAAGCTTCTCCCTCCCCGATTGAAGACGCCGCTTCAGATCAGCGCGATCAAACTGGCGGGCAGGCGGCGGCTGAAACGAGATATAGTGTCGCCATAGAGAATCAGCCGACCGGTCCGTTTGACATGGACGAACTCGAACAAATGGCGCAAAATGGGCGATTGACAAAGGAAAGCCTCGTCTGGAGAGAGGGCATGTCCCAATGGGAAATCGCTGGCAACATACCGGAACTCGCGCGTCTGTTTCAAACGGCGTCTCCGCCGGCCTCGCCGCAAACCGCTCAAGCGCAGCCTCGGTACAGCGCGGCGTTCAATGGCATTTCGTCAGGACCGTATACGTTGGAAGAACTCAAGCCGTTTATTGAAAATGGGCGATTGACGAAGGAAACGCTGATCTGGAAGGAAGGTTTTTCCCAATGGGTCGCCGCAAGTTCCATCCTTGAAGTCGCCGCGTTGATTCCCCAGATCGCGCAGGATCAAGCGCCGTCGCCGAGTCTCCAGCCGGACGCCGTAGGTAAATTCTTCATTCTGGTAGATGGACAGCCGTCTGGGCCTCTGTCCGTTGACGCCCTCAAGCAGCGGATAGAGAAAAGGCAGCTTGCCCGCAACAGCCTCGTATGGAGGGAAGGGTTGCAACAATGGGTCGCCGCAGAAAGCATCCCGGAATTAACGAACATATTTCCGGTTATACCACCGCCACCGCCGCCTCAAACGGCGCGTTCGTCCATGCAGTACTATATTGCGGTAAACGGTTATCCTGATGGACCGTACACCATGGATGAACTGAGACAAAAACTTCAAAGCGGACAGATTGGACAGAGAACCCTTGCGTGGAAAGAGGATATGCCTCAATGGGCGGCGATGAGTGCCATACCGGAATTCAGCTCTCTGTTTACAGCCGCAGTGCCAGCGCGGGAGTCCGCGCCGTCTTCCGTTGCGCCTCAACCGACGCAACAGGATTCTCCGCAACAACTGGCGCAGATCAGGTACCATGTCGCTGTAAATGGTCTGTCAACCGGCCCCTTTGCCATTGAAGAACTCAAACAAAAGGTTCAGTCCGGACAGTTGACGAAAACGACGCAGGTGTGGAAATCAGGTATGACGCAATGGGCGCCTGCAGACGCAATCGCTGAGTTGCAATCGCTGTTTTAGGGAACACGGTGAATGCGGCGAGTGTTCTTGCGCGTTGCGCGCAAAAAACGCCGCAACCTGAAAAAAGTGGCGGTGTTGTTTATGCCGAGAACGGGAGTTGAACCCGTACCCTCGTTACAAGGAGGGGATTTTAAGTCCCCGGTGTCTACCATTCCACCACCTCGGCGATTTCATGATCATATCCTAAAAAAAAAATCCAGTCAAGAGCTTGCGGAGCCTCATTGAAAAAGTGCCTCCATGTCAAG
>JAIRTS010000190.1 GCA_031254795.1 Treponema sp. | reverse complement strand
TCCGCGATCAGCGTGGAAGGCGAGCTTTCGAACTGCCGTCCATCAAGTACCGGACACCTCTATTTCACCCTTAAAGACGCGGTTTCCTGTATTTCAGCGGTTATGTTTAAAAACCGGTTCCGCAACCTCTCTTTTGAGCCAAAAGACGGCATGTTGGTCCGCGTCCACGGCGGCATATCGGTGTACAACCAGCGAGGGTCGTACCAAATTGTATGCGGTGAAATGGAGAGAACCGGAGAAGGCGAGATGCTCGCCCTGCTTGAAAAGAGGAAGCGGGCTTTCGCGGCCGAAGGTTTGTTTGATGAGGATAAAAAAACGCCCATTCCGCGGTTCCCGCAAACCGTAGGCGTGGTAAGCTCTCCGACGGGAGCCGCTGTGCGCGATATTCTCAATATTTTGCGCCGGCGGGCTGCGGGCGTGAACGTGGTTGTCCTGCCGTGTCCGGTGCAGGGAAACGGCGCGGCGCCGGTTATCGCGCGGCGCATTGAACAGGCCAATCGCTGGAAACTTGCCGATGTGCTGATTGTGGGCCGTGGCGGCGGCTCCCTTGAAGACCTGTTGCCTTTTTCCGAAGAGGTTGTTGTCAGGGCGATAGCGGAGTCCGCGATACCTGTTGTGAGCGCCGTTGGGCATGAAATCGACTGGGCGCTTTCTGATTTTGTCGCTGACCTCCGCGCCCCCACTCCATCAGCGGCCGCCGAGTTGGTGAGCGCGAACCGAGAGGAGACTCTGATCGCAATCCGAGGCATAGCCGAATTCTTGTTCGAGACCATAAAAACCCGCCTTGAACGGGCGCGGTTTCTCGTTAAACCATTCAGCGCCGAGGAGATGGAGTACCGTTTTCGCGCCATATTGCAGCCGCGTCTGGTGCGTTTTGATGACGCGAAGGAAGAATTGCTCATATCGTTTGGCAACCGGCTCGCCGATGTTCGAAAAAGGCTTGAGCTTGCCAAACGCACCCTTGAAACGGCGAATCCAGAGCTTGTTTTGGAGAAGGGCTATTCCATTGTCACCAATGTTGAGACAGGCCGCGTTGTCCGCGCGGCCTCTGATGT
Organism: Treponema sp.; assembly: GCA_031254795.1. Lineage (GTDB taxonomy): Bacteria > Spirochaetota > Spirochaetia > Treponematales > Breznakiellaceae > JAIRKH01. The sequence continues at coordinate 5,846 of JAIRTS010000190.1, read as the reverse complement.
AAAAGCCGGCGACACTCTCGCTATCAGGCCGCTAAACGGGGAGATCAGGGCGGTTGTGGAGAATAGAGTGGCTCAGGGGCATGGTTAGAATTAGAAGGGAAATGGGCGCGTCACCCGCGTGGCCCGTATACGGCGATCCGGCGTACTCGCCACGCGCAACCTTCCCCCTATGGATACTTTTTCTTAAATCCGCGCACCCGCGCCGAAGCCACCGTGTCAAGCGGCGATCTGTCCCCCCGCTCCAAGAGCCGGAAGCCAAGTCCGGCGACCATCGCGCCGTTATCCCCGCAGAGGCTCAGCGGCGGAAAAATCGCCCGCAACGCGCCACAGCGCTCCGCGCCGCGCTGTTCGGCGATGCGGGCGCGTAACAGCGAATTCGCGGCGACGCCGCCGCCCGCGACGACCGTCGCAAGGCCAGTGTCCTCTACGGCGCGAAAAAGACTGCGGAGCAGTATCTCAACGGCCGTTTTTTGGAAGGAAGCGGCGATATCTTCCGGTGTAGGATCTGTTTTGACGCGGAACTGTTCAAGTTGATTGACAACGGCGGTCTTTAATCCAGAATATGAAAAGTCGTACCGGTGTTCTCCTTTGTAAAGGTTCGGCATGGGGAAGCGGAAGGCGGAGGCGTCTCCTTGCCGCGCCATGCGGTCTATCGCCACGCCGCCAGGGTACCCAAAGCCGTAATGCTTCGCCACCTTGTCAAAGGCTTCGCCAACCGCGTCGTCAATGGTCGCGCCAAGCACCGTGATGTCATCAAAGTCGTCGACGCGGCAGATGATGCTGTGTCCGCCTGACACCAACAGCCCCAGAAACGGATAGTCCGGTCTCTCCTCCGCGAGCCGCGACGCGTACAAATGGGCGAGCATGTGATTCACCGCGATGAAAGGAATTTTCAGCGCATAGGCGAAGGCTTTGGCGAAATTGAGCCCCACCAAAAGAGAGCCCAACATGCCCGGATGAGATGTAACCGCCACGCCGTCAAGCTCTCCAGCGGATAACCCAGCCTTGTCAAGGGCTTCCTGCACAACCACGGCAATCCATTCGGTGTGTTTGCGGCTTGCTATTTCAGGCACGACGCCTTCGTATTCCGCGTGAAACGGTATCTGCGTGGCGACCACATTCGAGAGAATGGTTTCGCCATTCTCAACAACAGCCGCCGCGGTTTCATCGCAGGACGTGTCGATTCCAAGAATTTTCATGTTTATTCTCCATTGGGGCTGTTTCAAAACTGAAGTTTTGGAACAGCTTCAATTTTTTATCTTTTATAGTGGAGTGGATTGGAACATGCGGATATTCCTTTTCCTCCGCGCCTCATTGCAGAGCGGCGATCTCTTCCCATTCTTTTGTCTTTTCTTCAATCCGGCATGCAATGTCCGCAAGTTTCGCCTGTGTTGCCCTGGCTTTCTCTCCGTTGCTGTACACTTCGGGCTTGCCAAGCTCGCCCTCAAGCCGCCGTTTTTCCTCCTCAAGGCTCCCGATGACCGCGAGAATCTCCTCTTCAAGCCGGCGTTGCCGCCGCAACGCCGCCTGCCGTTGTTTCTCCTCTTCCCGCCGCGCCTTTGCCGTTTGTTGCCGCTCTTCTTCGCCCTCCGCCGGCTTGCCTGTGTTCTGGCATTCAGCCTCGGGCGCCTCTTTCGCAGTTTTTTCCAAATAATACCCGTAATTTCCATAAAAGAGCCGGACGTTTCCATGCGACATCTCCAGCGTCTTGGTGGACAACCCTTCCATAAAACTGCGGTCATGGGAGACAAAAATGACGGCGCCGGTGTAAGACGCAAGGACATCCATCAGGATATCCTTTGATTGAAGATCAAGATGATTGGTCGGCTCATCAAGGATGAGGAGGTTCATGGGCTTTAAAAGCATCTTGAGCAGGGCGAGGCGGCTCTTTTCACCGCCTGAAAGCACGGAAACGCTTTTGTAAACATCGTCTCCCCGAAAAAGGAAGCTGCCGAGCATGTCGCGCGCTTTGGGGACAAGCGGAGTCGGCGCTTCGGCTTCTATGTACTCCAGAACGGAAACCGGAGTGTTAAAGCTTTCCGCCGCGTCCTGCGAAAAGTAACCGGCGGCTATGCCGGATCCGTACTGTACGCGGCCTTCAAAATCCGAGTCTACGCCGGCGAGTATGCGCAGAAGCGTGGTCTTGCCCGCGCCGTTCCGCCCGACGACAACAAGTTTTTCCCCGCTGTCGATGGTGAGATCGAGGTTTGAAAAAACATGGCGGCTTCCATATCTTTTGCCCAAGCCCTCAACGGCGACCGCCACCTTCCCCGCATGAGGCGGCTCCGGAAAGCGGATGCGTATCTTCTTGAGCGATTCGGGGATCTCGATCCGCTCCATCTTTTCGAGTTTTTTGACGCGCTCCTGAACCATAGCGGCCTTGCTCGCCTTGTACCTGAATCTGCGGATAAGGTCTTCCGCCCTGGCGATTTCTTCCTGTTGTTCAGCGTAGCGTTTCAGGAGACTCTCAAGCTCAACCGCTCGCACGGTTTCATAAGCCGTGTAATTTCCCGCGTAGCGTTTCAGGCGCCCCTGAAAAAGCTCATACACCTCGTGTATCGTAACGTCCAAAAAGTAGCGGTCATGCGATACGATAAGATAGCCGCCGTCAAATGATTGCAGCCACGATTCAAGCCAAAACCGGGCTTCTATATCAAGATAATTCGTCGGCTCGTCAAGGAGCAGAATATCCGGCGATTCAAGCAGCGTTTTGGCAAGCGCGATACGCATCTGCCAGCCGCCGGAGAATTCCTCCACCGAACGCCCTCTGTCATCCGGCGAGAAACCAAGCCCTTCAAGCGTCGCGGATATCCGTTGCTCCCGTTCGTAGTAGCCGGAACGCTCAACCTCCTCCCCCAGCCTGCGGTGTTCTTCGAGCAGGAGCGCGGTTTTCGCCTCGTCTTGAATCACGCCGCTCTTTTCCAATTCCCTGCCTATGTCTTCCATGCGGGACAGCATGTCAAGAGCCGCCTTGTACGCGGCTTCCATTTCCTCGCGGAGCGTTCTGCCACGATGGACAATGCCCGATTGCGGCAGATACGACACCCGGCAGCCTTTCTGTACCGCCTTGTCGCCCGAATCCGGCGCGATTTCGCCCGCGATCACCTTCATCAAAGTCGATTTTCCCGCGCCGTTTGCGCCCGCGAGCGCGGCGCGGACGCCGGAGGCAAGGTTGAGGCTTACATCTGAGAGAATATCCCTGTCCGCGAACGCGAGGGAAATTTTGGAAAACTGTACAAACGCCATATAAGTAGTGCCTGTCCACAAAGTCGGTTACTTTCTGGACAGATCGCGGACTTTAGTCCGATACATTTACACAGCCTAATGGCTGTGTAAATGCGATTTTCAAAGAAGTCCGTCCATAATGTGTCTGCATTATGGACGGACACTAATTAGACTAATGACCTATGCAGAAACAACGTAACCATTTGGTCGTGTTGTTTCATTATTACGCACGCAAACGAGCCTTGTCCATGACGCGGCGCGGATGCCCCGCCCTAAAGAGCGGGAAGGCTCATTCTTCTATAATGAGAACTTCATCATTATCCTGAGACGGGGCGTCTCCGCCTTTAAAAAAATAAATAATGGTCGGCGATGTATCCCGCCGCAGAACAGTCACCCCGTCGAGGCAGTTTTTCGGTATGTATTCAACGCGCAACCCCTGATTCTCGAAACTGTACAGGAAATCAACATCAGCGCCTCTTCCCCCGCTGAATTGAAGGGTAAACGCCCCCGCGTATCTATTTTCCAGCGAGGGGTCCAGGTAAAGCCTCATGACGACATTCCCCGCGCCTTGAACGGAAGCGGGAATAATATGAGGTATAAGCAGATCAAACCCTGACCATGAAAAGGAGCCGTTCCGGCTCAGCGTCAGGGAGCCGTAATTGGCGCTGCTGAAAAGAGGGCCTTGATTGTAAATCCGCATAAAAAGGCTGCTCCGCAACGCATTTTCCTGAAGGATAATGTCATCAATATCTTTGGGAAGCGTAACAAAAAGAAATGTCCGAGTCGCGCTGCCGCTTTCTGTGTACTGCACTGCCAGCGCATTCTCCGAGCGGAGTTGCATTTGCAAAGACGCGCCGTCAAAACGCCATGCCCGCGCGCCATTTGGCAGGATGCTGGTGTAGGAGAATGTTTTGTCTATGATTTTATCGGCTTCCATGTCTTTTAAAAAAAGGCGGGCTTCTCCGGTGTCCTGTCCCGGATAAAATCCCCAATGCTGACTGAGCATATCCAGATCTATGTTGTTATTGGCGATCATCGCGCCGTACGATTCAGGCGACCAGGTTTTGGCAAGCGTTGCGGCCAACTCCGCGTCCTCTTCCTGTTCTTCCTCTGTCCGCTGTACAATATCCAGCGCCCCGCCGGAATATTCGAAAAGCCGCAGCCGGTACGAAAAACAGTATCCAATGGTTCCATCCCGCGTGAGCGTTTGATACCAGTCGCCCGGAAGCGGCTCGCCGGTGGAGCTTATGGCGGGCGTTCCCTCTGTTTTAGCCAACAGTTTGACAAATTCTCCCAATCTAAGCCGGTATACACGGCGGGCGTTATTATCGGGTCTATCCCGCAAAGGAAGCCCGTCTTGCAGCGCTTCTCCATACGTAACGGCAAGCTGGGCGAATTCCTCCGCCCGTTTCAGAGCGGCCGATTTTGAGCCGAACACCTCCATCTGCTTGAGCGGAATTTCAAATTTATCCGGCGTGTCGGAATCTCCGGCGCGGTACTCTTCGGGAACGCCCGCAACCCACGCCTGATTGATATTCGATCTTATGTACACAGGCAACACCGTTCCGGATGGAACGGCCGGATCGTCAGACGACCATAACAGGACGCCCCACCCCGCGAGTTTGGTACAAGATGCAAAAAAAGCGCAGAACGCGCACAGCGCCGCCAGGAGCGTGTAAAAACACGATTTATTCAAACTCATGGAATTATTATACTCAAACAGGAACAAAAACACAAGCCGCGGGTGAAACGATGAAATTGCCAAAGGGCGCGCCAATGCGACTTTGATTGAAGGGCGTGGAGAAAGTCCGCGATTTCGCCCGGCGGAACCCAAATTTGGCGCTTTTCTTTCTTGAAACAGACGCTTTTGAGGTTGATTTTTCAGATGGATTTATTACAATTACCTTAATGGACGGGATGGCGCGATTTACCTACATTGATTTGTTCGCCGGCATAGGCGGGTTTCATCAAGCGGCGGACGCTCTCGGCGGGAAATGCGTTTTCGCAAGCGAAATAGACGCCAAAGCGAAACGAGCGTACGCGGAAAATTATAACTTGGCTCCTCATGGCGATATAACACGAATTGACGCGGCGGAAATCCCCGACCATGATGTATTGCTCGCGGGCTTTCCCTGCCAGCCGTTTAGCATCATCGGGAAAAAATTAGGTTTTGATGATATTCGAGGGACGTTGTTTTTTGAAATAGCTAGAATATTAAAAGAAAAGAAGCCTAAATTGTTTGTTTTGGAAAATGTAAAACAATTAAAAACGCACAACAAAGGCGAAACATTGGAAACTATTTTAAAAACATTGGAATATCTTGAGTATAAGGTCTACAACGATGTGTTGAACGCGCTGGATTTTGGTCTTCCGCAAAAACGGGAGCGTATTATCATCGCCGGCTTTTTAAATAAATCCGTTGATTTCTCTTTTCCCAATCCCAAGCTACAGGGCAAATTGGAAGACATTTTAGAAGATGAAGCGGCTGTCGAGTCAAGGCATTTTGCGAGCGAGACAATCGTGAAAAAAAGAAGGGCGAGACACAAAAGCGAATATTGCCCCGGCGTATGGCACGAAAACAAAGGCGGCAATATATCAAGTTATCCTTATTCTTGCGCCTT
>JAIRTS010000168.1 GCA_031254795.1 Treponema sp. | reverse complement strand
CTTTATTCTGTCCTGTAAAAAGATGGGGCGCAGAAAGTTGTCTATGGTCGAAATGAACACCATAGACGAAAGAATAAAGGCGACGCCCTGTACGATGTCTCCGCTCAGGAGGATGAGGATGCCGAGCGGCCACCAGACAAGGCTGCACCCCACCAGAGGAATAAAGGAACAGACAAAAACCAGAGTGGCGAAAACCAGAGCGCCCTGTATCTTGAAAATCGTGAATATGACGCCTGCGGCGACGCTCTGTATAACGGCGACCGCGATGTAGCCCATGACAAGATTTTTGGTAATTTCGGAGAATTTCGAGGACAGGGTTTCCATATATTCTTTTCGTATGGGGATGGTGTGTTTCAATAATGTCGCAAGCGTATGGCCGTCAACATAAAAGAAGTATAGACAGAAAAGCATCATTGCCATATTGAGAAGAAACGAACTGATATTTTTCGCCAGGTTGCTGCTGAACTGCATCGCGACCTGCAAGCCGGAGCTCAGGAATTGCAAAACCCTGCCTTGAATTTCGTCAGTGCTGATATGGAACTGATCCGCGCTTATGTCTGAAATAAGCCCGGCGATTGATTCGAAAATCTCATGGACAATGTCGGGTCGCGCATAGAACACATTCTGAATGTAACGGATTAGCTCTATAATTTGTTTGAGAAACTGAAAAGCCATAAATGAGAGGGGAAGCAAAATGAGCGTCAGCGTGCCGAGCGCAAAAACACCCGCGCATAGGCTTTGAAGGATTTTTCCCTTTAGTGTAGCCGTATCGAATTTTTTGGCAATCCGTCTATACAGGGGGCTCAACAGGATGTACAGCAATATCGACCAGAGCAAGACCGAGAAAAAAGGCGCGAACACTCTGGCGACGAGCAAAAATAGCAGAATGAGTATTGCGCCGAATACGTAGTTTTGAACACGTTTTTGAGGGACGGTTTCCAAATCGCTTATTCCTCCTTAAGCGGGGTTTCACTATTTTCAGACGCATCCGGTTCAATCTCATCCACCGGCGGGGCGTCCATTCCCGCGTCAGCCAGATCGGACGAGGGGGCGTCGTCAAAGGCGCCGCCCGCGCCATTGTCCGCGACGGCGGACCGGGCTTCCGCCTGCGCCGCCGCTTCGTCTTCCGCCTTCATTGCCGCCGCGATGTCTTCCATACTTTGCAACGCCGCGTGTATTGCCGGCATGCTCGCTATCGCCTGTCTTTCCCATTCTTGCGTTTTGGCAAGAGCGGCGGCTTCCTCTTCGGCTTCGCGCCGCCTTTCAGCCGTCGCTTCGTCCTCGGCTTTTTGAATAACCGCCAACACCGCTTCAATTTGGCTTCGCTGGGGAGAGTCGAAATCCAGAACAAGGTAATACGTATAATCCGTGACCGCCAGATCGACCTCGCCGGTTTGGAGCCGCGCGTTTGCGCGATTCAAATAAGCCGGCGCAAAGGAGGCGTCCTCATCTATCGCCCGTGTGTAATAAGTTTCAGCGACGGCAAAATCCCCCTTGCCGTAGCACACGTTTCCCAAACTGTATGCGACAAGCGCCGCGCTGTCTCCTGCGTCGGGCAAGATTTTGGTGTAAACGGCGACCGCCTCGTCAAGACGGTTGAGTTGCTGATACGCCATGCCAAGGTAAAGATGCGCCTGCAATGGCGCGTCGGGAGCGGCGGCCGCCGCCTCCAAGTAGGCGAGGGCTTCTTCCGGTTTGTTTTGCAGGAACAACAATTCACCTTGCTTGAAATTATTGTTCTGGGCAAAGAGCAAAGCGTCTGTCAAACATATCGCCATGATAAAGAAAGAACGTTTCACAGGATTCAATATAACTCATTTTGCCAAATAATCAAGAGGGTCGACGGATTTTCCATTTTTGTATAGGCCGAAATGGAGATGAGGACCGGTGACATGACCTGTTCCGCCGGATTCGGCGATTTTGGTTCCTTGGTACACAAACGCGCCTTCTTTGACCGAATAAACGTTCAAATGGCCGTACAGGGTTTCAAACCCGTTTGCGTGGGATATGATGATGTATCTGCCATACACCGCGTTGTAGCCGAGTTTCGTAATCTTGCCGTCCATGGCCGCTCTGATCGTTGTTCCGGTTTTGGCGGAAAAATCTATCCCTTCATGCACCCGTCCACCGATGCCGGTAAACGGATCCCGTCTCCAGCCATAGGGGGAAGTGATGGCTCGGTCTTTAAGCGGCCACATAAAATAATCGCCAAGCGCCAGCTTCAGATCATCGCTTCTCATGCGCGCGCCCGGAATAAAAAGCGTGTCCCCGGGATTCATGATGTCATTCTGAATATCGTTTGCGTCAAGAATGACAGTAAGCGGCGCGTTGAAATTATCCGCGATTTTTTGATACGTGTCTCCCGCCTGCACGGTGTAGGGGATGCCGTCCATGTTGGGAATTTTCAGAACTTTCCCCTCCTGCAACATCCTCGCGTTGGAAATGCCGTTCAACGCAATAACAGCGTCCATTGAAAGTTTGAACTGGTTCGCAATGCCCGACACCGTATCGCCTCGTACAACCGTATACGGCTTGATCGAGAAAACCTGGGTTATTTCAAGGGGAAATTCGGGATCGACAAACTCTTCCTCAGCTCCTAATCCTGCGTATTCCGCGAGGTAGGTTTCGATACTGCGGTCAGGACCGGGGACAATATCCAGCGTCGCTCTGGGCTGCGTCTGCCAATTCAGCGCGAGAAAGGCGACGAACAGTGCCGTTACAATGATGAGCATGTAGAGCAAAACAGTCGCATTCAGCGCGGCTTTTTCTTTTTTCCCCGAAGCGCGTTCCCGAGGTTCGCTTGAGCGTTGCGGCGTGATTTTAGGACGAGCCGCAGTTCTTAGTGTTTTTTGCCGCTGTTCTACAGGTTGAGGACTGGCATAGGCGCGGGACGCTCTGGATCTCCCGCCTGACTTCCCATCGCCCTCGTAATTCTGTTTGGGCTTGGAAACCACAGGAAGCGAAGGGGACTGCGTTGAGTAATTTTTTCTCGGATCATACACCAGCAGATGCCCGCCCATTTTTTCGAGCATCGGAGAGGAATACCGGCGTCCATCAATGTACTGCTGGGAGAGAATATCATCACTCATTGTTCGTATTATCGACAAAATAAAAAAAAAACATTATCATAATGTTCATGGAAAGGACTGAGCCTCTAAAAACCCCGCAGGCTGTTTTGGCGGCGTTGGTTACGGCGCTTTTTGTGAAAGCCTGTTTTCTTGATGTTGTGATCGCCCAGGGAAACTCAATGGCGCCGGCCATACAGCCCGGCGCCGTGCTTGTGATAGGAAAACTTTCGTACGGCTTGCGGATGCCGTGGTCGGAAAAATACCTGGTGCGGTGGGCTGAGCCTGTGATAGGCGATGTGGTTGTTTTTTGGACGCCTTCGGGCGTAACGGCTGTAAAGCGCTGCGCGGGAATCACCGGGCGGCGCGAATTCATCGCGAGGGGCGACAATTCGACCGTCTCTCTTGACTCGGCGTCCTATGGGCCCGTGCCAATAGACCATATTATAGGAAAAGCGCTATGGATAAAATGAACGGTGATTATTACAACGCCCGCAAGGACATGTATCGCGGCCGCTTTTTTGTGTACATCACTTTTTTTGTGATCTTCGCGGGGATGGTTATAGCGAGGTATGGTATGCTCATGCTCGATCCCGATCTCGCAAGAAGGAATGAAGCGTCGTCCGGCGACACCCGCGCCGCGGCAACGGAGCGGGGCGCCATTGTCGACCGGAACGGACGCCTTTTGGCCGTTGAAACGAAATTAGGGATCGTGAGCCTCAAAAAATCCGAAATCAGCGTGAAGAGTACGGGCGAGCTTGACATGGAGATATGCCGCGACATCAGCGAAAAACTCTCTCCGCTTCTTTCCATGTCGCCCAATGAGATTTTAACCATTATAACGACGACGCCTACGGATCATGTGACGCTGAAAAGGAACCTTGACGAGACTGTCACGAATAAAATCAGGGCGGCGAAGGCGGGAGCGCTGGATGAGAGCGACTATGAGCGCATCACCGTTATGTACGGCGGCGACAGCGCGGCAAGAAAGGCTGTGGAGGACGCCGAAAAAGCCGCGTTTGCAAACAGGATAAATCTTGAGCATGTGAGAGTCGACATAATGTCCGGCAGGGTGTATCCCGAAAAGAAATTGGCGAGCCAAATCATCGGCATGGTCGGCAGGGACAATGACGGGAAGGAAGGCATTGAATGGGCTTTTGAGTCCGAGCTTAGGCCAACATCAATGGAAAACGGCAAGCAGTTGACGCTTTCCATTGATGTGAATATCCAGCACTTTTTGGAGCAGATAGCGGAGGAGGCGCTTGTTGAGAACAAAGCCCAGTCCGTCATGCTCACCGCGATGGATCCACGCACCGGAGAAATCCTCGGCTCCGCGTCACTGCCCAGTTTTGATCCGAACAACTACAACGCCTATCCGGGCGCGACATGGCGGTATCAACCCGCGCTCTACACCTATGAGCCCGGATCGGTGTTCAAAATATTTTCGGTCGCGGCGCTCTTGGACACCGGCGCGATCACCGGAGACTCCACGTTTGTCTGTACCGGGCGTTATACCCGCATAAATCCGGCCATCACGGATCTTGGCGTTCACGGTGTCGTGAACGCCGAGCGAATCATCGCCCTCTCGTGCAATGTGGGCGTCAGTTTAGCCTCCGAACGCATAGAAAGCGAGGTTTTTTACGATAAAATCTATACCTTCGGCTTCGGGCAACGGATCGGCTCCGGCAGCCCAAGCGAATCGGCGGGGATTTTCAGAGAGGAAAACAACAGACGTTTCAAACCCACGCTTGCCATTGGGCAAGGCATATCGGTGACCATGCTGCAAATGCTCCAGGCGGCGAGCGCCATCGCGAATCAGGGACTACTGGTTCAGCCCAAACTGGCGCTAAAGCTCACCGCGCCGGACGGCGCCGAAACGCCTTATCCCGCTGAACCCTCTCCGCCCAAGCGGGTGATGAGCGAGCGGACTGCGGCGAGCCTCTTGCAGTATATGCGCGCCACCGCCGCGATTGACGGAACCGGCTGGAGGGCAGCCATCGGCGACATTCCAATGGCAGTCAAGACCGGAACCGCCCAGGTCGCGGAAAGCGGGACGTACTCGGAAACGGATTTTATCGCAAGCTGCATGGCGATATTCCCGGCCGACGATCCCAAACTCATCCTCTACGTGGTGATCGTGAAACCGCAGGGCGAGTCCTACCTCGGCGGACGCATCGCGACCATCCCCATCAGAAAAGCGGCGGAATCCCTCGCCGACTATTTGAAACTGCGCCGGGGGAAGAATCCGGTTGAATTGCAATCCGGCACCGTGTACTTTGAGGAAGAAGCTCCCCTTCCGCCCCTTGTTGACGTCATGCCCGATTTGAGGGGTTACTCAAAATTGAGCCTCCTCCCCTTGTTTGAGGCGGATTCCGGCTATATCATTCATTTGGAAGGCAATGGACACGTGAAAACACAGACTCCTTTTCCAGGAACCCAGCTTGTGCATGGGGATGTCATTACGCTGTACTTGGAGTAGGAAGCGTGAGCATGGAAAAAAATGACGTATGGACAAAAAACGCGGCTGTCATCACGAAATTGTTCCCCGGTCTCGCGGAACAGATTGACGCGGCAACGCCGCCAGTGGCGTTGCGGCTTGAAACCGCGGCGGACGGGGAGCCTACGCTGGTTGTAAACGGGGTCTATGTCCATTCAAAACGGGAGCCGGCGCGGGAAGGGGCGCGTCTCGCGCGCGCCGTCGTCGGAAGCGGCGACGGGGGCGGCGCCGCTTCCGTCGCGTCTTATGGCGTCATTGTCGCGCTGGGCTTTGGACTTGGGTACGCGGTCGCCGCCGTTGCGGAACAATGCGGAAACAGCCACCCCATCATTATTGTCGAAAAACATCCTGAAATACTCAAAAAAGCCTTTGAAACCAGAGATTTCACCAATTTCTTATCGAAAAACATCATTGTGTTCGCGCTTGGAGACGCGGACAGCGGCGTGGCTGGTGTGGCCGGCGCGGAAGCGGCGGTATTTGGGGCGCTCTCTTTTTTCAATGAAAAAAAGGACGCCCGTATCCTTAAAAACCGCGCCCTTGTTCAACTTGACGAAGCGTGGTACGCGGGCATTGAGCGGCGCATACACACATGGCAAACAAAAGACGCGGTAAACGAAGCGACCGCGAAACGCTTTGGGGATCGTTGGACGCGCAATTTTTTGAAAAACTGCGCGATTTCAGACTGTGTTTGCGCGTATCCCGGTGTTTCCAGATTAAAAGGACTTTTGAAACGGGACATTCCCCTGCTACTCGTCGCGGCCGGCCCTTCCCTGGACGACGTGGCCGCTCTGCTACCCGCGTTTGCCGAACGGTGCGCGGTCGTCGGCGTTGACACGAGCCTGAATTACCTGCTTAGATCGGGTGTCGACCCCGATTGGATCGTAAGCGGGGATCCGCAATACTGGAACTCGCGGCACCTTGACCGGCTTGGCGTGTCAAGCGCTTGCCTTGTAACCGAGAGCGCCATATACCCGCGCACCCTGCGCCGCGCCAAGCGCGTTTTTTTGTTCGCGACGCCGTTGCCGTTTGGCAAACAGATCGAAGAAAAGGTCGATCCCAAGGGGCGGCTTGGCTCAGGTGGCTCCGTCGCGACAACGGCGTTTGATCTCTGCCTTGAGTTGGACCCGTCCGTCATATTCATAGCTGGCCTTGACCTTTCGTTTCCGCATTTTAAAACCCATTTCAAAGACGCTTTCTTTGAAAAGCAGGCGAACGCTCAAGCGGCGCGTTTATGTCCGGCCGAAACCTGCTCGTTTAGGGCGTTGCGCGATGGGTCTCCCTTTTACGCGCGCGCGGCGAATGGCGGCAAAACGCTGACAGACAAAAGGCTTTCCCTTTACGCCGCGTGGTTTGAGAACAGGCTTTTTTCTATGCGTTCGGCGCGTTCACGGCCTATGCCCTCGGTTTATTCGCTTTCTGAGGAAGGTCTCGCCATTAACGGTCTGCGAACCGCCCGCGCCGGTGACATTCTAGCCCTCCCCCCGCGCGAAGCGGAAATGCGGTTGTTTCTCCAGAGCGCGTTTGACAAAATAGAACAAGACTTTGCCGCCGAGATCGCGGAGAGAACGCGGCGGTGGGCGTCAATAGCCGCCGCTATTGGCGGTCATGTGTAGGACGCTGCATAGGCAAAAGCCTATCGCGAGGTGTGGTGGCACTGCGTCATCTTGCACCGCGCATCCTGCGTCGCGACACCTCGTTCATCCTGTTTTATCCGCGCAATCCGTGGTTCCTTGAGAAGGTATAGAACAGGCTTTGCCTGTGTCTGACACCAGACCGCCGCGCTCCCCCTTGTAAACAGCACCCCGTATGAAGTCGTCTAACAGGCGAAGCCTGCTCTGTCTGTTGACTTTTGTATAATGCCGCGCTATTATTGTCATATGGAACGATTCAACCCCCTAAACGACTATCTCTTCCTCAAAGTCATGGGCGAGGAAGGCGACGAAGAGCAACGCCTCGCTTTCCTCAACGCCATACTCGCGGACTCCCATGAAAGCCTCTCCGCCTGATAAAAACACTCGAAAACAAGACTCTCTCTGCGGAGACCCTCGGCGACAAAGCCGCCGCCCTTGACTTCCGCGCGTTCGCGGAAACCGACGCCCAAAAGAATATCAAGGTCGAGGTGGAAGTGGAAGTGCAGTTGAAAGGCCTGCATAACATGACGGAGCGCGCGCTGTACTACTGGGCGCGGGAGTATACAGAGGGGATAAAGGAAGGCGGGGACTACGGGGACCTGCCGCAGGTTATCGCGATAAACATCGTGAATTTCGACCATGTGAGGCTGGAGAAGTTTCACACGGCGTTTCGGCTGAGGGAGGACAGGCATAAGGAGTATTGTGTTATGCCGGAGGCGCTGGAGATACATTTTCTGAACATGGCGAAGTTCAGGAAGAGGCGGAGAAGGCGTCGGGGAGAGAGGACGTGCTATGGCGATGGCTTACGTATTTGGACGTGAACACGTCGGAAGAGGAATTGGAGGAGCTAATGGAGAGGGACGGAGCGATAGCGAAAGCGCAGAGGCGGCTTGAGGAGGTGACGCGGGGCGAGGGATTTCGGCGGGCGTATATATCGCGGCAGAAAGCGTTGTCCGACTGGATGACCGGAGTGAACACCGCGTTTGAGAAAGGCGTTGAGAAGGGCAGAAGCGAAGACAGGGATGAAAGTAGAGACGATATTGCGCGGCATGCTTTGGGACACAGGGGCTTGCGGTTGACGTGATAGAGGCGCCGACGGGATTAAGCGCGGAGGACATACTTAAGTTGCAGGCATAGTGGACTTGTCCGTGTTAGATAGACACCATTAAGCGGCTTTTCCGGAGTTAAACACATCAGGCGCGACATAGTCAAACGCCGAATGGATTGGACTAAAAGTCCGCCGAATTCGGTTATAATACGCCTCAAGACACATGAACGCCGATTGCCCGACCTCCGTCTCGCCGTGTCCGCCGTTTCCAGCTCCCGTTTGAGCGTATTGATAAGTTCTAAAACATCCTCGTCATCTATGTAACGTTCCCTGATTATCCCCCTCCAGCTTTTTTATATTTATGGAATAAAAATACTTGTGAATATCGCATTTTAGATATTTTGTAGCGTCCGGCTTTCCTAAAAAGTATGAAACACGGGATGCGGCGGCAACGGTTCCTTTCCCTAAGCGGCAAGCATAGGAGTCATAAATAAAACGGCTGTCAAAGATTGGCTCAATAATGTTGCGTAGCGCAATCTGGATAACGCGGTCGCGGAAAGGGAGCGTCGATATATCGCGCGGTTTCGGGTCTCGTACTTTGAATTCATGGTACTTGCCAAGGCGGTAGGTTTTCCATATTAGCTCATTCTGCAATTCAATAAGGTTTTCTTCCAAGTTCGCAAAAAAGCGTAATGCGGCGGGTTTATACTTTTTATCTTCCGCAGCCATATTTGCCGCCTGGTAAAGATTTTCAAAATCATAAACACGCGTGTAAAGTTCACCCATAAAAAATTTCCTTATGCAAAAAAACGCCGCACCTGTAGGCGCGGCGCCACCTTACTTTCACCCGCCGCGAAGGTGAGGGCAATCAATCTGACGATTTTCCTTGCGGAGCGCCACTGCTTGCAAAACCGTAATTCTACAAACATCTTTACTTTTTGCAAAGCAAAGAAAATTATCACAGGCGAGCCGAACCCCAATGTTCGTGTTCACGTTCCAGGGGTAGTTGTTCGCGTTGACGGCGCACACCCCGGCGTGAACGCCATTATTCCAGTTCCCGCTATTCATCAATTGCCCTTTTTAATCAGGCCGCCCAAAACGCGGCCAACTTCCGATAGTTGTTTTACAGCCGTCTCATAGCTCCTTATCGAAAGGTATTTAGAGCCCTTTTTTCGCGAGCGGCGGACGTAGTTGCGTAGTATTTCTAGCTCCGTGTCCACATCATACCACCCCGCGGCTTTATCCATGCTTCTATTCGTCTTAATGATTTTTTCCATTATGCGGTACATGCAATTTGCAATGTTCACGCACAAGGTGTTTTTTTCATACGAAGAGAAGCGGTTTACGATTGGCTCAAAACAATTAAAAATGGTAACCCCCCGGCTATGCCGGGGTGACGATAAGAGTTTGACATTTCCATGAGTATCAAGGATGTTCTCCTGTCAGTGAGCCGCGCGAAGCCCAACAGATAGGAGGCGTGGATGAAAGACTATAATAGCCTATCCCATAGCGTATGGGGCTGCGAGCGCCGCATTGTATGGACGCCGAAGCTTCGGAGGAAGAGGCTCCATGGGGAGGCGGCCCCGTATTTAGGGGGATATTCCACGAATTGGCCGGGCGGCGGGAAAGCGAGATAGTGAAGGGGGCATGTACGCTCAGACCACATCCATATGCTGGTGGAAATACCGCCGAAGCGTGGGGCGTCGACCGTGGCGGGACACATCAAGGGGAAGGGCGCGATAGCGATAGCCCGGGCGTATCTAGGGAAACGGAACAATTTCACCGGGCGG
>JAIRTS010000121.1 GCA_031254795.1 Treponema sp. | reverse complement strand
TTTTTCAAAAAACTTGCCTCAAAACTCGAATCAACGCGCGCGCCGAATCCGTTAGTACTGCGTGAAGAAAACCATAGCCGTTCTTTTAGTTGGATTTTGCGTCTTCGTATACAGCGTTCCGGCGGAGTCTGGGGACGCGGTGGCGCCGGCTCCCGCGTGGTTCAATATGCTGTACGCAGGCTCTGCGAGTTTTGACGTGTCTAAGAATTCAGGAACACTGGAAAACCGTATTGACGGGCGTTTTTTCCTTCCTTTGCGGACGTTTTACTTGCGGGCGGAATTGCTTGAGAGAAATCATTTTCCACTTGATGGCTTTACCGCAGAAAACCTGAACTGGGGGATAGGGTTATACCATAAAGGCGCCGGCTCCCGCCTTCTTTATGGGACGCTTGATGAATGGGGTTTGTCGGCGCGTATACGAAACCCGTGGATCCGGTCCGCGCCTTTTGTTGAGCGTCACCAGCCATCGGGAAGCGATCTAAAGCAAGAATTTTCCGCGACAAAAGAGGCGAAAGCCGTCCTTTTTCTTGCGAGTCCTGAGCTTGACTTTTTTAACGGCGCCGCCGGATTCGCATCGGCGACCCTCGATGGCGCTTTGAATCCCGCGTTCTCCGGCGGCGCTGAAGTCCATTTCACCCGAAAAACCTCCTTGCGTGTGGAAGGATTTTGGACAGGCAAGGAATTGCCGCCCCGCGCCGCCTCCGGGTGGTTTTCGGAAAAATTCGCCCTGCCTGCGCGCGCGTTTCACGTGTTTGCATTAGCGCTTCTCTGGATTGGACCTTGGGCCGGCGTTTCCTCTGACTGGGCTTTTTCCGAAACGGCCGCCTTCGGACGTGGCGTATATGGCAACATCGGCGTCCGTGTCGGGAAAAAACCGTGGCTTTTCTCCTTCGCCGCGGATGGAGCTGGCGATCGTTTTGTTGGAAGCGACGGCTCTGTCCCCGGTCAAAACGTGCGAATTGCGGGAAAAATCGAGTGGTACGGAAAAAGGAGCGCTCTTTTCAGGGTGAGTACAAGCCTCCGTTCATCTGGCATGGGCGATTTGCTCGAAGCGAATTGCGACACGCGCGCTGTTTTTGCCGAAAGCAGGTTTGAGCGCTCTTCAACGAGCGTTTATTACCGTTTTCCGGCGCAAACAAAGTTGCCGGCGCGGATATCCCGAATTTCTCTTTCAGCGGATCGCGTCATTGAGGGGACGCCGCGAGACACCTACAAAGGCGAGATCGGCGTACAGTGGTGGAAGTTGCGTTCGTCGTTTTCCGGCGCTCTCGCGGGAACGTCCGGCGACAACTCCTCGCCGTATCCGGCGCCGGAACAGTGGCGGCTTGATTCGGCGAGAATAGCCGGAAGCCTGGCGTACAGTATAGGGCTGTTCAGGTTTGGCGTCAGTGTGGGGTATACGGCAAGCTCGAAGACGGAAAAAACGGACGGTTCGTTTTCTGTCGCCGTACAAGAAAAGCGGCGCCGGTTTGCCGTGAAGATTGCGACCGGTGAATTCCCCGCCATGTGGGAATTCTCGCTGTCGGGGAGATTTGAATTGTAACCATGGTTCCCTTATGTTTCCGCCGCGAACCCTACCCTGCGCTCGCGTTGCTTTGTCAGCGATTCTTCTTTGCAGAACTTGAGCAGGGTTTCAAATGAAGTTTCCACTCCGGTAAGCACATAATCGGCGATTGATTTGCGGGTAATGTTCTCGATCTGTCCGCCGGAGAATTCAAAACGCGACACAAGCGCCGCGGCGTCATTGTCACAGAGCGACGGCTGCATATTCTGCCAGATAGACCGGCGCACGTCCGGCTCTGGTTTTTCAAACTCGATTTTGTACAGAAAACGGCGTTCGAAAGCCTTGTCCATGTTTTGAACAAGGTTGGTGGTGGCGATAAGGATGCCGGACAGTTTTTCCATTTCTTCCAGAATAATGCTTTGGAGGCTGTTCATCATCTGATCCGCTGACCGGCTTTCGTTTCCCAATTCAAAACGTTTGGAGATAACGCCGTCAGCCTCGTTAAAAAGCAGGATGGGTATTTGTTTGCCTTCTCGATTCCGCGTCTGAACAGCTTCACGATAGTCTTCAAAGATCATTTTTAAATTTTTTTCGCTTTCTCCCACCCATTTGCTCTGGATATCCGCGATGTTAACGGTCATAAGGTCGCGCCCAGTTTCACGGGCCAATTGATACGCAGTCTCGGTTTTTCCGACGCCGGGCGGGCCTGAGAAAAGACAAACAAAACCGTTGCGCAAACCTTTTTCAACGAGGCGTTCCTGCACGGCTTTAAAGTTGTCCGCGCTCAGGACGGAAAGAAGCTCATGAATCCGCTCCTCTTCCTTTTTGTTGTAGAACATTTTTTTTGCCGTGATGCTTCCATAGGGAATGAGAATGTCTTTCTTTGCCTCTATTTTTTTCAATGGCTTGAGACCCAACTCACCGAGCAAGTCCGTCCTTGCCGCCGACGTGAGGGAGAAAAGCTCGCTGTCGCCGAAAAAGTCGTCGTCATAATCGTTGGTTTCTCTCATTTCAACAAAACCGCGCGTTATAAGTTCGAATTCTCCCTCTCTGAATGAACGGACAAATTTTCTAAATACGGTGTCATTAAAAATGCCGCCTATGTCGCTTACGCCTATGGTGTCATCATTGCAGGAAACGAGGCGTTGGCAGAACCTGAGCAGGAGGATCATATCATTGATTTCGAGATTCGCGTCCCGTATTTTTTTGCAAAACGAGAGCTGCATGTTGTTTTTTATCAGACTTTGCATTTCCGCGACAAACGCGCTGTAACTCAATTCGTTGTTGCCGTGCTGATCGAAAAGCTTGTCCATTATTTCAAAGAATTCATCAATGTCCACATGCTCGTATGTTTCGATCTGATATGGCTTGTCCAGACGCAGAGACTCTATCACTTCAGGCGGTATGCGGTAGGTGACGGACTCGCCTCCGCTCGGGCGTTTGCAAAAGAGGAGTTTTTTGGCTTCAAGATCCTCCAATTCTGTTAGATAAGGAAGCATTTCGAGGCTGCACAGGTTGAACGCGGAGGCGATTTCACGCAAATAGATCGATTGCTCTTCGTAGCGCAGAAGAAATTGCGCGTAAATAACCGCCTGTACCGGCGTAAGATGAAATCGCTCCATAACGGCTTTGAGATGGGATTTTGATCGTTCAAAAAAAATATCGGAAAGACCGCTTTCGCAGACGGAAGCCATGTCCGCAAGTTTTCTGATATGGAGCAAAATGTTTGTTTTTTTTGCCCGCGTGAATTTTTTTACGGAATTCGGCGCTTCGTCGGGTTTGCCCAAGTTAAAATCAAAATTCTTTAGCCTGCGGAGGTTTTTTATGCCGTCCGGCAAATGAGTGAGCCGGTTGCCGCTGACTTCAAGCGTTTCCAGCAAAAAAAGCCGGTCTATATTTTCAGGCAATTCTGTGAGATCGTTGTCGTTTGCTTTGAGTTTTTTGAGATTTTGCAGGTTGACGATGGTTTCCGGCAGTTTTGAAAACCGGTTGCCACTCAGATCAATCGTTTCAAGCGAGGTAAACGCGCTCATAGCCGCCGGCAACTCTTCAAGTTTATTGCCGCTGAGATTGAGTCCATGAATGATATCCGGATCGTCTATGAGTTCCACTGGAAAGCGTTCCAATCCAAGTCCGGAAAGGTCAAGTTCCATCTCCCATGATTCGGAAAAATGTTTGATCCGTTTCCGCGCTTCTTTTAGCCCGGAATTCTCCATCGCAAATTCTATCATCGTACTTTGTACTATAACACTTTCACCTCTTTTCGTCAAATAGCGTTATCTGTATAACATGGCGGCGGTCGTACGCTGTGGCGCGGTCGCGAATTTGCCGTATTGACACTCTGTTTCTTTTACTTCACTATATATAAAAATGTTTCATACGGACTTTTGGGATGATTTTGGCAATCCCATACTTTTTTTTGACTCCGGAATTGGCGGGCTTCCTTATTTCAAGCGTTTCTGGGAGCGGAATTCCGGCGCAGCCGCTGACGGCGCCGCCGGTCGCGCGAGCGTTGGCTCCGCCATTTACATCGCAGATCGCGAGCATTTTCCCTACGGGCATAAACCCAGAGAGGAAATCGCTGGCATACTTATCCGGCTTGCCGCCGAACTGCTGAAGCATGTTGAGCCGCAGGCGGCGGTTTTAGCCTGCAACACCGCGTCGGTTTCGGCGTTGGACTCCCTGCGTGAAACGTTTCCATTGATTCCCTGGGTGGGTACCGTGCCTGCGATAAAACCCGCCGCGCTTGCAAGCAAGACCCGCTGTGTGGGCGTGCTTGGCACAGATCGCACCATTGAGGATCCGTACGTCATGGAACTGGCGAAAAAGCATGGTCCTGACGCGAAAATTGTGGCGCTCGCCGCGTCCGATATTGTACGTTTTGTGGAAGAGGGGGGCGAGCGCGCGCCGGAAGCGGAAAAGGAACGGATAATGCTTCCCTACATAGAACGGTTGCGCGCGGCGGGCGCCGATACGCTTGCGCTTGGATGCACGCATTTTCTGCTGTTGCTCGACACGTTCCGCCGCCTTGCCGCGCCGGATATAGCTGTTTTCGATTCGGTGGAAGGAGTTGTCCGCCGAATTGAAAAAATTTTGGAATCCACGCCGGACTGTGGCCAAAAGGCGTCTGGCGCCGTGGTATTGCTTACCGGTTCCGCTCCCATTGAACCGCGTTGGCGTACAAGGGCGCGCGCTTTTGGGCTGGACATCCGCCGTTTGGATTCCCCGCATGTTCCAGAGAAGGCGTTTGAATGACCGGACTTGTGTTGCGGGGATCCAAAAATGTCTTCTTCGTACAGGCGGATGGAGAAGACGGCGCCGTAGAGTGCCGTATCAAGGGAAAAATACTCAAAGGCGTGGAAACGTATTACAACCCGCTTGCGCCTGGTGACAGAGTTGTTTTTGAGCGGGACGTCGCTCATAAGGAGCAGGGTTTTATCATAAGCCTTGAAAAACGGCGAAACGCCTTTACCCGTACAAACCAAAAAGGGCGTGGCCAGAACCGTTCGGCCTCATCACAGATATTAGCCGCAAACGTAGACCTTGCGCTGTGTCTTACAACGCCGTCGTCCCCTCCCTTTCGTCCCCGGTTTATAGACCGATTGCTTGTGCAGGCTGAATACGCCGGAATTACGCCGGTCATCGTGTGCAACAAGTGCGATCTGCCTTATAACGAAGCGGTTATGGAGCGGTTGCGTGATTTCGTTCGCATCGGGTACCATATCCTGCATGTTTCATCTCTAACCGGAGCGGGTATGGACGCACTCCGCGATCTGATACGAGGAAAATGCTCCG
This sequence comes from Treponema sp., assembly GCA_031254795.1. Taxonomy (GTDB): domain Bacteria; phylum Spirochaetota; class Spirochaetia; order Treponematales; family Breznakiellaceae; genus JAIRKH01. Next base: position 6,912 of record JAIRTS010000121.1, on the reverse strand, counting down.
TGCTTGCCGGGCAGTCTGGGGTGGGAAAATCAAGCCTTATCAATATGCTTGTTCCAGGCGTGGACATCAGGATAGGCCGCATCAACGAAAAATACGACAGGGGAAACCATACAACCACTATGGCAAGTCTTATGGAAGTCCCCGCTTTGGCGGATATGAATAGCGATGGACAAAAAACATTCATCATTGATACGCCCGGAGTGAGGCGTTTTGCGCCGGATGGCGTCGCCGCCAAAGATATTGTGTTGTATATGAAGGAGTTTGCGCCATTTGCGGGAACATGCGCCTTTGGCCTCTCCTGCGCCCACCAGCGCGAACCCGGATGCAGGATCATCGAAGCGGTTAGACAAGGCCTCATTCACGAGGATCGGTACACGAGCTTCCTCCATATAAGGGATGAAATTTAGAGGCGCCGCATTGCTTTTTTTAAAATTATATGTTAAGATACCTAATATATTGCGACACGAATCTCATTGCAATAAGGACGACGCGCCTTGCAAATGGGGTGGTGTTGTGGAGATTTTGTAAAGAAGTTTTTTAACCGCGTGGTCATGCCGCTTTTGCCGGCGCCGCCGAGGTGAACGCCATAAGGAGCCGTAAAGCCATTGCCAAAGACGCCCCGCCGCTCGACGGGGCGTCTTGTAGGCGTTGCATTGCTTGCGCGGTTCGTTTTGGAACAGGCTCAGTAAATTATTATTTGTGGGGTCGTTGCCATTTTTTGTCAGTGTTACTGATTCCAACCGCCGCAAGCGGCGCGAACAAGTTTGCGGCGGGGGACCAAACCCCACTGCGAATAAAGAAGGGTTTCATTGTGATAAAAAAGTCAATCGTTCCGCAGGTGGCGGGATTTTCTGCTGGATATATCATCATTTTTTTTGTTTTAGTTTTGGTTCAGTTTACAAAGTATGGGAATTTTACCAAACGAATTGACGGACTCACAGTAAGCGCTCAGTACAAAGAGAGAGAGGCGGGCGCATCCAGAATGACGCCTTTGAGTTTTGATTGGCAGTCTATTACGGGAAGGGCGGTGGTTTCTTTTAATGGCATGGAATACCGGTTGACCGAAGAAAACAAATTCTCGCTTGTGTACGCAGATGGCAGGCGTGAAACCGGGTTGCCCGAATACGCGGCGTTTTTGGATGATCGCGTAGTTTTCCGTTTCACTGGAGGGACGAGTTTGACATTTGCCGTACAGGAAAACGCCGGAAGGCGGGAGCTTGCCATCAGCGTAGTTTTTGCTGGAGGCGCCGAATGTCTCGAACTTCCCTACAGACTGCTTGCGACATCCCGCATTCAGCAGACTGAGGGTGGACGTTTTTTTATTACTTATAATGGGATGAGGTACGGTTTCAGCAAAACGTTGATGGATCCGGACAAACAGATACTGGCATTGACGAACAACGATCCGTTTATAGCGTATCAAGTCGTTGACGCGCCGCCTGACGGCAAAGAAGAGGCGTCGCCTGAAGACAGTGAAGATCAATCGTTCAGTGTCACGGATTTTGTCATCGCGCAGGCGTCTAGCGAGGCGGAGTATAACAATGCAATCGAACAGTGGCGCGCCCGCGTGTATAGTGCGCCGCCGTCCGCGTCATCCGATGAAGTTCAGATTATGGCGTATATCAGCGAATCCATCCCCCGTGATGCGTACAGCCAGGCTCTTAGAGCGGCGCCCGCCAGTTTTGTAAATAGCGCTATAAACGCCTCGCAAAATCCGGGGCAAAAAACGTACGCTTCATCGCCGTATTTCGGGCGTTTGGATCAGGCGCTCCGCTCTCTTATCGCGTTTGAACGGGACGCCAACTCCCGTCTGTCCCAGGAAATCGACAGTCAATCGCTTGACTTCTTCAAAGAGTCCCATGCCATTGAATATCTTTCCCTGCGGGGCGCCAACGCCGTTGTTGACGCCGCCGCCGCGTGGGCGCGTTCCCTTGATCCTTCGGCAATCACTCCTGATTGCATACCGGGCGTTCTGGAAAATTACATGGGTTGGAAAACGTACCGCCCTGCCGCGGAAAATCCCTTCGCGCGATTCAATGACAGAGTGTATTCGCTTGTTTCCGCAGGCATACGAAAAAACAGTCAGGGTGACAAGGTGTTTGTATTCAACAACGGTTCCGCGGACATGCTTTTCAATCTGCGCATGGGCAAAGCCTTATTGCTTTACGCGGAAAACGCCGGCGACGACGACTGGGCCGCCGCCGCTCGTTCCATCATACTGTCCGTTCTTTCAATGACCAATAACGAGGGGCTTGCGCCAAGAGAACTTTTGGTGTCCGACATTATGGCTGAGCGTCCCGCCTCCGTGGAAGCGTCCGCAACCATCCATTCCGCCTATCTGTACCGCGAATTGGGCATAGGAGAAAACTACGCCCGCGCTGTCGGTGTTATTAATGGGGCGAGCGCCCCGTCTGTTTGGGCGTGGACGGTGGCTACGCGGGTTTCCGCAAGTTTTGCCGGCGTCTTGGGCGCAGCCGGATCGAGTTTGGACATAGAGGTTGACTTTCCTGCCGACGAGACCCATTATATGCTTATCCGCAACATTCCACCTTCAATAAACCGGTTGCAACTTTACAATCAAATTTACCGAACCGCCGCCGATTTTGAACGGTACGATTCATCGGGATGGGTGTATTCGGCTTCCGAACAGACTTTGCTGGTGAAAATGAAGCACCGGTCGCAAACAGAACACATCAGGATTTTCTGGTAGAATAAATACAAACAACACGAACTGGACGCGCCCTCCTTTGGTTTTCGAAATTTTTCCATGAATAAGCGCCCCGTTTTGGCACGAAGGGAGCGAACTTTCGCGTGGAGATCGCATGAAGGTTGCCCTGTTTTAACCTCTTTTTAAAAAATAAAAACGGGGAGCCTTGTCGCTAGCTCCCCGTTGGTCGCGCAATTCTTTTCTAACGCTAAGCTATTAGAACGGCCGTTCCGCCAAATACTTGTATTCTTTCAGCGCGCGCTCGGCGTTCTTCTTCGCTTTCGCAAGAAGGGCGTCCGCGCGATCTGGGGACGCGGCTTTCAGACTCTTGAAGCGCACTTCCTTGTACATAAAATCTTCGATGGAAGTGGTCGGGTCCTTGGAGTCAAGCTGGAACGGGTTCTTGCCTAGATCTTTAAGCCTCGGATCGTAGCGATAGAGTGGCCACAAGCCCGATGTCACCGCCCCTTTCTGCTGGTCAAGCCCCCTGGACATGTCAATGCCGTGGTTGATGCAGTGGGAGTACGCGATGATGATTGACGGTCCGTCATAGGCTTCCGCTTCCCGGAATGCCTTAATCGTTTGCGCCTCATTCGCGCCCAGCGCGATCTTGGCGACGTACACATAACCATAACTCATGGCGATGGCGCCCAGATCCTTTTTGGTTATTTCCTTGCCGGCCGCGGCGAACTTGGCGATGGCGCCAATCGGCGTCGCCTTGCTCATCTGGCCGCCGGTGTTGGAGTACACCTCGGTGTCCATGCACAGGATGTTTACGTTGCGTCCCGACGCGATGACGTGATCGAGACCGCCGAAGCCGATATCGTACGCCCAGCCGTCGCCGCCGAGAATCCACACGGAACGTTTGAGGAAGTGATCCACAAGCGAGAGGAGGTTCTTCGCCGTTTCGCTTGAATTGCCCGTGAGAGCCGCTTTGAGGGCATCCACATCCTTGCGCTGGGTCTCAATTTCCGCGTCGTCTTTTTGCGTGTTGGCGAGCAATCTGTCGATGACATCGGGTTCAATGCCTTCTGCTTTGGCTTGTACCGCGACTTCGCGGACATGCTCCGCAAGTTTGTCGCTGGTGAGCCGCATACCGTAGCCGAATTCGGCCGCGTCCTCAAACAGGCTGTTTGACCATGCGGGGCCGCGTCCGTCAATGCGTTGGGCGTAGGGCGTGGTAGGCAAATTTCCGCCGTAAATCGAAGAACAACCCGTGGCGTTGGCGATGATCGCGCGGTCGCCGAAAAGCTGGGAAAGGAGTTTCACATAGGGTGTTTCACCGCAACCGCCGCACGCGCCGGAGAATTCAAAGAGCGGGCGTTTGAACGCAAGCCCCTTAAAGGTTCCGAGGTTCAATGTCGCGGGATCGGTTTCAGGGAGACTGAGGAAATAGTCCCACGCCGCGACCTGTTCCGCGTGATACGCGGGATCGTCAGCGTAGGGTTTGAACGCCAGCGCCTTCTTTGCGGGATCCGTCGCTTTGGCGTTGACCGGACACGCGTTGATGCAGAGTCCGCAGTCCATGCAGTCTTCCGCAGAAATCATCAGGGCGACCTTTTCATTCGCGTCCGCCTTTGGTTTAATCTCAGCGGTTTTGAAGCCCGCAGGCGCTTTCGCCGCCAGATCGTTCGTGACGCGCTTCATGCGGATGCATGCGTGGGAACACACAAACGAGCATTTGCCGCACTGGATGCAGTTTTCAGGATGCCATTCCGGCACGCGCTCCGCGACGCCGCGTTTTTCATACTGAGTCGTGGCTGTGGGGAAGGTTCCGTCTTCCGGAAGTTTTGACACGGGCAGCTTGTCGCCTTCCTGAATGGACATGGCGCCGAGCGTTTCCTGAATCCACGAATCTTTCGCCGTGGCGAACGGTTTCTTGATATGGACATCGCCTTGAATGGACGAGGGGTAATTCACTTTTTCCACCGCGTCAAGCGCCATGTCGACCGTAGCGTAGTTCTTCTGGACAACATCATCGCCTTTTTTGCCGTAGGATTTTTTGATGAATTTCTTCATATATTCAACGGCTTGGTTTTCCTCGAGCACGCCTGAAATCTTGAAGTAGGCCGCCTGCATGACCGTGTTGATGCGGTTTCCCATGCCAGCTTTGAGCGCTATGTTCGCCGCGTCAATCACATAAAACTTGAGTTTCTTGTCAATAATTCGTTTTTGCGCTTCGACCGGAATTTCTTTCCACACCTCCGCCGCGTTGAACGGGCTGTTGAGGAGGAAGACGCCGCCGTCTTTCGCATAGGCGAGCATATCGTAGGTCTCCATATAAGAGAATTTATGACACGCGAGGAAGTCGGCTTTGGTGATGAGGTAGGGTCTGCGGATGGCTTTTTTGCCGAATCTGAGGTGGGACACCGTAAAGCCGCCCGATTTTTTTGAGTCATACGAGAAATACGCCTGGGCCGAAAGCTCCGGTTTCGCGTCTCCGATGATCTTGATGGAGTTCTTGTTCGCGCCGACCGTTCCGTCCGAACCGAGACCGTAGAACATGGCCTCGCTCATGCCTTCTTCGGCAAGTACAAAATGCTCGTCGTAAGACAGGCTCTTGCCCAGTACGTCGTCTTCGATGCCGATCACAAAGTTGCTTATTTTTTTGCCGGAAAGGTTGTCAAAAACGGCTTTTACGTGAGCGGGCGTGAATTCCTTTGAACCCAAGCCATAGCGTCCGCCGAGAATGAGGGGCTGGGCTTTGAAGGGCGTCTCGCCCGCGCCGAGCGTCTCTTCGATGGCGGTGACCACGTCTTCGTACAGCGGCTCTCCAAGAGAACCGGGTTCCTTGGTGCGGTCAAGCACCGCGATTGCCCGTACTGTGGCGGGCAGGGCTTTTACAAAGAGCTTCGCGTCAAAGGGGCGGTAGAGGCGTACCTTCAGTACGCCGACTTTTTCGCCAGTGGATTCGAGGTATTCAACCGTTTCCTCGCAGGTTTCTGCGCCGGAACCCATGATGATGATGACCTTCTCCGCGTCTTTCGCGCCGAAATAGTCGAACAAATGGTACTGTCTGCCGGTAAGTTTGGCGAATTTGTCCATTTCAGCCTGCACAATCGCGGGCGTCGCAAGGTAGTACTTGTTCACGCCCTCTCTGCTCTGGAAATAGGTGTCGGGATTCTGCGCGGTGCCACGGATGACGGGTTTTTCGGGCGTGAGTCCGCGTTTCCGGTGTTCCTGCGCAAGCTCGTCGCTTATCAGCGCCCTCATGGTTTCATAGGACACTTCCTCAACTTTCTGCAATTCGTGGGATGTGCGGAAACCATCAAAGAAGTGAAGAAACGGCACACGGGAGCGGAGCGTTGACGAATGGGCGATGGTCGCCAGATCCATGACTTCCTGCACGCTGTTTGACGCTATCATAGCCCAGCCGGTCTGTCTGCACGCCATCACGTCCTGATGGTCGCCAAAAATCGAGAGCGAGCTGGCCGCGATTGCGCGCGCCGCGATATGGAACACGGTTGATGTCAGCTCGCCCGCGATCTTGTACATATTGGGGATCATCAGAAGCAGACCCTGAGAAGCGGTGAATGTGGAAGAAAGAGCGCCGGTCGTCAACGCGCCATGAACCGCGCCGGCGGCTCCGGCCTCGGATTGCATTTCGACAACCTGAGGAATGGTTCCCCACAGGTTTTTCCGTCCCTGGGCGGAAAGCTCATCGGCGACTTCCCCCATAGGGCTTGACGGGGTAATCGGGTAAATGGCGATTACTTCACTCAGCGCGTGGGCTACCTGCCCGGCCGCAGTGTTTCCGTCGATCATGATCATGTTTTTCTCGGACATGTTTTCCTCGATAAAAAAGATTTGGTTGTTGAGCTTTTTCAAAAAGCGAACCATGTCAGTTCGAACATAGTTCGGTCGAACATAGTTCGGAGTCGGTTTTGAAAAAGCTTTGGAAGACTGAACAAACGTCCGGTTTTCCTCTAAAATATAAGGCGGTCTTTTTCAAAATTTGGCGTTTTGAAAAGACTTCTGTTATTATACACATTGTTTTCAAAAGATACAAGCGGAAAATTGCGCAAATGGAATCACGCGACGCGCGTAGCGGCGCGTTTCATCGCCTGTGACGTTTCCGCTTAGACGGTTTTCTTTCATTTGCTGTTGATATCCCGCGCTTTTTGTGGTATAGTAACGCCATGACGTTGACCCAATATGAAGCGTGGTATTCATCTCATTTCCATAGAACCAGTTCGGCGTTGACA
>JAIRTS010000040.1 GCA_031254795.1 Treponema sp. | reverse complement strand
CTTCTCCTTTGTCCGGCTGTTCAATGGCCGGTTGAGGGAAGCGAGCGTCGGCGACGCCTGCCGGTTGAAACAGACAAGCCTTGCCCGGAACAACGCCGACAAGATTGACGCGGACAAACTCCGCCAGGCGCTCGAAGCGCGGGCGCTCTCCGGGGCGCGGCAAATCGCCCCGGCGGCCTTCCCCCGCCGGAGACACAGGGATTACGGAGCCTGTTCAGTACGCGCCGGCTGTACCGGAAGCGGAGCGCCCAGCTTAAGAACCGTATTCATTCTCTTTTGAAGGAACGGTTGTATGGTTTCACTCGGGAAGAGATCTTTGACCTGAGGAGCCGGGAGCGGATACGGGAGCTTTCTCCGGGATCGGCGCTGAGCTTTCAGATAAACCAGCTGATGGGCCGGCTTGAGCGGGACGTGGAGGCACTCAAGGCTCGGGTATTGGCGGCCGCCGAGCCGCTCATGGCGCCCGTCGACATTCCGGCCAGCGTGAAGGGGGCGGGCGCATTCATCGCGACAGCGATCATTGCGGATATTATAGAGGCTGGCCGGCTCAAGGGTTCCAAGCGTTTCACGTCGTATCTGAGGCCGGCGCCCCGGGCGGCCAACTCGAACACGACCGTGAAGAGCCGGGGGGCGAACAAGATGGGGCGCGAGCTCTCGGCGACATTGCCGCCCCAGAGTCTTAATCATGCGATGAGCGCAAGCGAGAAACTGCGGGGGCGGCACGAGCGGCTGTGCGAGCGCAAGAAGCCGGGGCTGGCGCGGACGGGGTTGCGCCGGCGGGCGTTAGCGGAAATCCGCCAGACGCTTAAGAAGGGGGGAATGCCACTATGGCCGGGATGAGCATAACCACAAGACGAAGACGGCCCAATACCGGCGTTTTCTTGAGAAACAAAAAAACGCTGAAATTTCACAAAGAATCGCTTGACATTTTATCATAGACGGCGGGGAGCAGCGTCAAAAAAGGCTTTTCATGGGACAAAAACCCCTTGTGTTTCGGGACCTGTGTGATCTCCCTTCTTAACTTGTTGACATCGGTTTGGCGACCCGGCCCGTTTTCATCCGAACAACGCGAAGCCATCCGGCAGGGAAACCTCTCCACTGGAGGCTCGTTGAGATGCCGCGTCAGCCTGATTGCCTTGCGCCCTGTTTTTGTGCTATACTCCTCGCCATGCGTATCATCGAAGCCGTCATTCTTGGCGCGGCGCAAGGGATCACCGAGTTTTTGCCGGTGAGCAGTTCCGGCCACTTGACGCTTTTGCAAAAAATATTCGGCCTGTCCGGCGAGGGAACCCAAGGCGCCCTGCTTTTCGACACCATGGTTCACGCGGGAACGGCGGTGGCGGTCTTCGCTGTTTTGTGGAAGGATATTTGGGCGCTTCTGAAAAAGCCCGCGCAACCGCTCGCCGGTAGCCTCATCATCGCAACCATACCTGCGGCGGCGGCGGCGTTGCTTTTCAAAGACAGGATAGAAGCCGTTTTTGCGTCGGGGCTTTTTTTCGGCAAGCCGTTTCTCGGCGCCGCCTTCCTCATCACCTCGTCGTTGCTTGTCGCCGCCGAAGCGCTTGCAAAAAAGCAAGAGCGGGCGCGGGGCCATGTGAATGTCATGGATGCGGTCATTATCGGATGCTTGCAGGCGGCCGCCATTATTCCGGGCGTTTCCCGCTCAGGCGCCACGCTTTCGGGCGCCCTGGCCCGCGGAATCGACAGAGACGCGGCGGCGCGTTTTTCATTCCTCCTGTCCATACCGGCGATTCTCGGCGCCCTGGCCTTGCAAGTCATGGATTTGGCGTCCGGCAAAGCGGATGCGGGCGCCGCCCCGGCTCCGCTTGTCGCGGGAACGCTTTCCGCGGCGGTTGTGGGATTTTTCTCAATAAAACTCATGCTAAAACTGGTGAGAGAACGCCGGCTTTGGGGTTTTGCCATTTACACCGGCGTACTGGGCGCGGCGACGCTTATATTATGGAAATAAAAACACGTTTTTCAGACCTGGGCATACGCCCTTTTTTTATTGAGAAACTCTCTCAACGGAATATCAGCGTTCCCACCGGGATACAAAAGCTCGTGATCCCCCGCGTCCGCGACAAGGAAAGCGTTCTGTTCCGCTCCGCCACCGGCACGGGCAAGACCTTCGCCTATCTGCTGCCGCTTTTTGAAAACCTGCGCGCGGCGATTGAGGCGAAGGAGGCCGTTTCCTCTCCCCACGCGCTCATCCTTGCGCCGACACTGGAGCTATGCTCGCAACTCAAACAGGAGGCGGATTTCCTGTTGCGGGATTTTCCGCAGGAGCGCGAATCGCCTCCTCCGCCCCGCGTGGGGCTCGTCATCGGTTCGGCGAATATAACCAGACAGATCGAGACGCTCAGGAAAGAAAAACCGGCGGTCATCGTGGGGAACAGCGCCCGCGTCTTGCAGCTTGTACGCATGGGCAAGCTCAAGCTGGGCGCGGCGCCCGGCGTTTTGGCGCTTGACGAAGCGGACAGGTTCTTCGCCAATGAAACTATTGACGAAACCAAAGAACTCATTGGGCGGATGCGTTCGGTCAGGCAGGTCATAGCCTGTTCCGCCACCGTGTCGGAGAAAACGCGGGAGCATCTGCGTACGTTGTTTGGGGAAATGGCGTACATTGAAACCGAAGAGCAGGAGATTTTACGGGAAAGGATAACCCATTGGGCTTTTTTCAGCGAAGACAGGAAGAAATTGCGTTGCCTTTGTTCATTCTTGAACGCCATCGGCGCAAGCGGCGGCGCAGCCTCTTCCCGCCGGAAGAAATGCCTTGTTTTCACCTCGCGGACGGGACAGGTGGGAAACATTGTCGCGCAGTTGCAACACCACGGGATACGCGCCGATGGTCTTGCAAGCGGCATGGACAAGCAGGCGCGGCGCCGGGCTATGGACAATTTCAGGCAGGGAAAATTGAGCGTCCTTGTATCAAGCGATTTGGCGGCGCGGGGGCTTGACATTCCTGACATTAACTATTGCGTGGCGCTTGACACGCCGTTTGAGGCGGACGCGTATATCCACCGGGCGGGCAGAACAGCGCGCGCCGGCAAACGCGGCTGTATGGTCACCATCGGCAATGAGGAAGAGTTGCGCCGTTTTTCCCTTCTTGAGAAAAAACTGGGCGTTACAGTGCAGCCGAAAGTTTTGTATCAGGGGCGCATTGAAAGCCCCTGCTGAAACCGGCGTTTTTCAAACGCATAGGGCGCGCCGCGCCGAATAACGGCTTCTCCGCTTGCATTAAATAATCAAACGCGCTATACTATTTTCATGGCAGACGCAACCGAAGCTCAAGACGGACTGTTGCAAAAGAGCGATCAAATAAAGCGGGACGATCTCGTTCTTCAAAAAGACGCCGTTGAAAAAGTGTCCAACGCGGACATCAACGCTGACGACACAAAAGAAATAGAAGCCCAGCTCGCGGAACTTGCCCGTAAGAACCGTATTATCCTGAAGGATGATATGGGGAAACCTCTTAAAAAAGAAATGGCGTTCCCTATTGTCGTGAATCTTTTGCTTTTTGGCGTGGCGGCCATTGTTCTATTTCTTCTCGCGCATTATTTCAACCAGCAGGAAAGCGGCATCGGACGAGGAGCCGCTTTTTCTTCGGTGGAAGGGGAACTCATCAACCAGTTGCGGGAAGATTCGGAACTCATCATTTCCGATAAAGAGCGGGAGATTGCGTCGGTGCGCCAGGAGTTAAGCGACCTTGAATGGCAACGGCAACGGGAACTGGCGAATTTTGAGGCGCAGTTGGAAGCAAGAGAAACCGCGTTCCGAGAGCAGACGAACAGAGACAGCGAAGACGAGCGAGCGCGTCTTGCCAGACAAGGCTTGAGTCAAGCTGAAATAGACGAAAGGCTGAGAAATTTCGAGCGGGAGCGCATGGAGCAGTACCAGCAGCAGCTTGCCCAGGAACGGAATAGCATACTAAAAGATTTCGAGCAAAGAGAACTCCAGTACCATGACAGCATACGGGCGTTAAATGACGAACGCCGGATCGTGCAAACCGAAATTCAGCGGCAACGGGAACTCTCTCTCCAAATGGAAGAGACTAATACGGCGGTACGGCAGGAACTGGAGCAGGCGCTGGCTGACATGCGGCGCATGAGAGAGGAGCAGCAGCGCAATACGAATGAAGAAGCCCTGATTGTAGGAATGTTCAATAGAATACAGGGCAATTTTCAGTCCAAACAATTTGAAGCCGCCATAACCAACGCCAATGACTTGACGCGGGTGTTGCAAGGTATGCAAGGGTCTCCGGCGCGGCGTACGTCCGACATTGCGATTGCGGCTTCTCTGGCTAGAATGGCGCGGTTGGAACTGGAGTACCAAGCGCTTCAAAGCGCCAGCGCCGCTTCCGTTGCCGGCGACGTTTTGGCGGCGGAACAGCGGGCGAATCTCCGCATAGCGGAATTGCAGGAGGCGCTCAATGAGGCGAACCGCCAGGCGGCGGAGCGTGAAGCCGCGCTTCAGGCGGCGAACCAACGCGCTATCGCCGAACGTGAACAACTTGAAAGCCAGCATACAAGAAATCTCGCCAACGCCGTGGGCAGCGTCAGGCAAGCGAAACGTTTTGCGGACGGCAATGAGACCGCCGCCGCCATGAACGCCTACCGTCAGGCGGCCGGCTATTTTGGGCTGCCAGCCGCGGAGACCGCCGTTTTTATATCCGGCATTGAAACATTGTCCAAGAATGCGTTGCTTGACGCCACGGCCAAGCAAAGGCTCGAATCTGACGAGCTTTTGAACCAAACGGAAAGCGCGATGAGAAACCGTATTGCCATGCTTGACACGGCTCTGGCGAATCTTCGCAAAAGCGACACAGAAAAGCAGGCGCGTATAAGCCAGCTTGAGGCGGAAAACGCGCGGCTTCTGCAACAGAATCAGCAGTTGTCCAGCGGCGTGGCGAATCAGAACACGACCGCCTCCCACATGCAGGCGCGTATAAGCCAACTTGAGGCGGAAAACGCGCGGCTCCAGCAACAGAACCAGCAGTTGTCCAGCGGCGTAGCGAATCAGAACACGACCGCCTCCCAAATGCAGGCGCGTATAAGCCAGCTTGAGGCGGAAAACGCGCGGCTCCAGCAGCAGAACCAGCAACTGTCCAGCAACGTGGCGAATCAGAACACGGCCGCCTCTCAAATGCAGGCGCGTATAAGCCGGCTTGATGCGGAAAACAAGAATCTGCAAGAAAGCGAGCGAACGTTGACGTACAATTTGTCTTCAATGACAGACAATTATAACAGCGTCAAGCCGAATTCGGACGCCTATTTGGCGCTTGCCAGAGCCTACAGTGTATATAAAAACGATCCTGACCGGCTCTCTAATTTGGAGCATTTTCTCAATGACCGGAGAGTCGCATCCGCTTTTCCGGGGTTTGTGGACAAGGTGCGGAACATAGCGGACGGACTGGTCGTTTCAACCCGCAAGGAAGCTCTCGGCACGGTCTCTTCCATCATGGAAACGACATTGCGTATACAAACCTCATCTACCAGAAAGTTGTATTTGGAAGGCATGAAAGTGCGTCATATCCATGATCCCGCGATAGGCGATTTTATAGATCTGTTGATAAAGCGGTTGTAGGAAAAGGGACGCTCGTGATTGTTCTAAACAGGATCAGTAAAAGCTACGGAGATGTCGTCGCGTTGCGCGACGTTGATCTTACGGTGCCGGATAAAACCATATACGGCATTATAGGAAAAAGCGGCGCGGGCAAATCGACCTTGTTGAGGATCATGGGGTTGCTTGAACCAACGGACACGGGTTCCGTATATTACGGAAACGAACGGGTTGACGTTTTAACCGGCAATGATCTGCTGAAGCGCAGGCGCAATATGGGCATGATTTTCCAAAATTTCAACCTGCTTTCTTCCCGTGACGCGGAGGGGAATATAGCGTATCCTCTTGAAATTGCCGGAGTCTCCAAAAAAGAGATTAGGGACAGAGTAAGCGAACTGCTCGAAATGGTGGATATTCGGGACAAACGGAAAGCTCGCATACGGGAGCTTTCAGGCGGACAGAAGCAACGGGTGGCCATCGCCCGCGCTTTAGCCGCGAAACCCGATGTGCTTTTCTGCGATGAAGCTACAAGCGCCCTGGATCCGCAGACCACTCGTTCCGTTTTAAGCCTGATAAAAGATCTTCACGAAAAACTCAAGATTACGGTCGTGTTGATTACGCATCAAATGTCCGTGATACAGGATGTGTGCGAGCAAGTCGCGGTGCTTGAAAACGGGAAAATAGTTGAACAGGGAACTGTTGACGTGGTGTTCAACAACCCAAAGACACAAGCGGCGAAGGAGCTTGTCGATGCCTGATGAATTGATGAATATTCTGCGGCTTTTGCCCAAACCCACGTATGAAACCATATATATGACCTTTGCCTCCACGTTCTTCGCATGCCTTATGGGGTTGCCTGTTGGGGCGTTTCTGTACAGCGCCTCGCCTGTGGGCTTAAAACCCCGGCGCGCGGCCTATGCGGTCGTCTCACGGATTGTCAACGTGCTTCGCTCCTTTCCATTCCTCATTCTGATGATAGCGCTCATCCCGTTAACCCGCTTCATCGTAGGCACCAGCATAGGGCCAACCGCAGTGATCGTGCCGCTCTCCATAGCCGCCGCGCCCTTTGTCGCGCGCCTTGTGGAAGCCGCCCTCTCGGAAGTGGACTCCGGTATTGTCACCGCGGCGATAGCGATGGGATCAACCAACTTTCAGATCATCAGAAAAGTTCTTATACCGGAAGCCATGCCCGCGCTTGTCTCAGGGCTTGCCCTTACCATCATCAACCTTATAGGATATTCGGCGATGGCGGGCGCAATCGGCGGCGGCGGACTTGGCGCTCTGGCAATCAACTACGGCTACTATCGCTTCCGCACCGGCATAATGATAGCCGCGGTCATCGTCATCCTCCTCCTTGTGGAGGTGGCGCAGCTTGCGGGAACGCTGGCAAGCAGGAAGTTGCTGTCGAGAATGTAACGGGCGCGGCGTTTTTTGCCCCGCCGCCGATCAAGGAGGATATGATATGGAAAATATAGCGATCTTGATCCCACTCGCCGCATTGTCTATACCGATTTTGGCGATTAGCCTTTCATATAAACAAAAGAGTCAGAAAAACAAAATAAGAGAGCTGGAATTGCAAAAAGAAATTCTGCAATTAGAAATTGAAAAACAACGGGGCGATATAAAATTATTGGAAGAAGAAAGCAAAAAATATGACAAAATTATAAGTGGATGAGACGGGTGAGGAGCAATCACGCGCGCTGTTGCGCCCGCTTCCATGCCGCTTTACCCGGCTTTGCGCCGCCTTTTACCATTGGCGCGGCTCAAAACCTTCCGGCGGCTTCAGCAAATCAACCGATTCCCCCGGACAACTCCAGCGCAAAAAAACCGGCTTTATGCTTTATAGCCCGCTCTTTCACGTCGGGGTCAACCACACCTCCGGCTATAGCTCCCAAAAGCTTTTTCCCTGCGGCTTCCAGCAGCGAATATTCGCGGACAAGTGCCATCCGCCTCACATGATCGTCAACCTCGTCTTTCCTATTCAACTCCCGCTTGACTTCAACGGCCATCGCCCATTCCGCGTCGGAAAGCAATATGTCTATATCCGTTCTTATGCTACTGTTTTCATCGTAAAGCGGAACGCGCTGGCAGGCCCTTTTGAGATTGTACGGATAATCCGCAGACTTCTCCCGCAACTGGGACGCGACGAGGGTTTCTATGATCTCCCCCATAGAACGGTTGAGACCGCTGACATTCTTCGACAATTCGCCCGCCATCTCACGCAACTTCCGCATCTGCTCACGGCCTTCCATCAAAGCCGCCCAGACTTTTTCAAAACTCAGGCTTTCGCCCCACTCGGCGGCCTGTTCCGCCGTCATTGTTTCCATAGGTCGTCTCCTAGCCTTTCCAGTATAGCATAAAGAGACATGCTACGCCAGCATGAGACGTTTTGGGACGATGTTTTCGCGCTCGCGGCAACCACCCGAACCACACGAATGGAAGAGAACATAACAGCGCTCATTCTTCCTGTTTCCTCTCCCTTTCCCGCAAGCAAGAGGGAAAAGAGGTAAAATAGAAGCCGCCAAAGCACACGTTCGTGTCCGTTCGCGCCTTTTATTCGGGTGGTTCGGGCGCAGAATTGACATTTGCAGGGCAGGTTTAGCCTGATATCCAAGCGACAACAGGCAACACAACCTGCCCTCAACCGTCCGCCTCGCCCTTGCCGTTCTCGCAACGGGAGCAAAAATGCGCCCTCATGCCGGATTCTTCTGCGGTGAAACTGACAACTTTCGCCTTGCGACGGGTAAGCGGTAGTGGAGCAGTTTTTCCCCCGAAAAGGGGCGGCCTCATCAAGCAGCGTCCGGCGTTTGCCGCCTGTTCCGGCGTAGCCCCGCGCCGGGGCAAGACGCCCCGGCAAAGAGCGTAGCAACAGTCGCCCCCACGCGACCAAGAAGCGCGTGAACAGCCACCGTCGCCTGCTCAGTCAAACTGGTTCACCATGAGCGTGGGCTGGTGCGTCGCGTCAAGCGTGTCACGCCAGAGGCTGCTCTCCGGGTCAACGTGTCTGCGGTGGGAAATGACGGCTTTCATCGGGATATGAACGAATTCGTTGTTTACAAGACCGATGACAACCTTGGTTTTGCCAGCCATTGCGGCGTGTCCAGCCGCATTGCCGAGGCGTTCGCAGTACACGGAGTCAATGGGAGACGCGGGCGCCGAACGGATGATGTAACTGGGATCAATATATTTGAGATTGATTTCCACTTTGATAGCCTTGAAGTGCTTTTCAATGCGGTCGCGGAGATAGGTGCCGACATCGCCTAACTTGAGATTTCCGCCCGCGTCTTTTTCTCCGGACGCAAGTTGATCCTGAAGGGCGCCTTCCGCAACGATGATGACGGCGTGTTTCCGGTTCCTGATCCGTTCTTCAAGATGATGGAAAAATCCGTTGTACCCTTCAAGGTTAAAGGGGACTTCGGGAATAAGAACAAAGTTAACCTCGTGGCTTGCGAGAGCCGCGTGAGCCGCGATAAAGCCGGATTCCCGCCCCATGAGTTTTACCAGTCCAACGCCGTTGATCTGGGAGCTCGCCTCCATGTGAGCGGACGCAAGAACGTCAACCGCTTTGGCGACCGCAGTGTCAAAGCCGAAAGATTTCTGGATAAAAGCGAAATCATTGTCAACGGTCTTGGGAATGCCGACCATCGCTATTTTGAGCTTGCGCCGCTCGATCTCTTCCGCTATTTCGAGGGAGCCGCGCTGGGTTCCATCTCCGCCGATGGTGAAGAGCATATTGAGGTTCATCTGCTCCATGGCGTCCACGATCTTGCCCACCTCTTTGCCGCCGCCGCGGGCGCTTCCAAGATAGGTGCCGCCAAGCTTGTGAATGCTGTCAACAGTGTCTGGATTCAACTCGCGGGGCGCATAGGAGTATTCCGGCAGGAAGCCTTTGTACCCATACCGGACGCCGCTGATACGGCGAACGCCATAGCGTTCCCACAAACACCGGACAATGGCGCGTATCACATCGTTAATGCCGGGACACAAACCGCCGCAGCTCACGATTCCCGCATGAACATGGGAAGCCTGGAAATAGAGCATTTCCCGCGGCCCCGCCACTTCAAGCACCTGACTTCGCTTCAGGGACGGCTGGGATCCGAGTTTTACTGCCGGATCCAACAGAATAAACTGATCGTCGGTAACATAATTAACGATCTGATCGCCCCGTTCCTTGGACATAATGATAGGCGATTTAATATTTCGTTTCCCTAATTCTTCAATAGTAAAATCATATTCGCATTTCTCGGTCATACAAAGCTCTCCTTTTCTGTATTGTACAGCTTTTTGTTTTATAAATCAACCGCTTGTTTTTACGAACGCCCGTTTTGAACGGTCGTTTATTCGTCTCATTGGAAGCGGGTTTATTCGCAGTGGAGTTTAGCCCTCAGCGGCTTGCGGCGGAGAGGCTCGTTCGCAGGCGAATATAGCCTCGCCTTTCAACCGGAGCGGTTCATTGGGCGTTATTAATAACTTTGTCAATGATAATATTCACTTCCTCAATGAGGATGCCGGTGAACCGTTCGATATTGTCTATGATATATTGTTGCATCGCGTACATGTTGTTGCTCAACTGTATTTCATAAGGCACGTCAATAGTGATGACAAGATGATAGCCTTCTTTGCCCTCTTTCACCGCGATCTTTTTTATACGGATGTTCAAATTGTATTCATCGACGCAGTTGACAACCATTTCACCCAAGGCTTCATCCGAAATGGGAATCCTGTTTGGCTTTGAATAAAAAGGCTTTACCAGCGACTTTTCGTGCATTTTTGGAATGGCGCCTATGGTGTCAGGTATCTTTTTCTGCTTAAAGATGCTTATAGTTTCATAAAAAATATTCGGATAATTCCGTTTGACTTCCACGCCCGGCGCCGGAATAATGTGTTTTCCCTCTATGCGGCGTATCCTGATGGCATTCTCAATGTCCGCCTGTGAGGACACGTCTTCTATCCTGATGATCTTTTTGACAGGCGGAAGTTGAAGCCGCATTGCTATCTTGTTCACCATTTTTTCAGACGTACCAATAATGAGGATTTTCCGTGATTTCTCTATCAGCAGTTTTTTGGCGACATCATCGCGGTGCGCCTTGTCATCAAAAAGCGCGACCTTCACCGCGGCAAGGAAACTGTTTTCCTGCTTTGCCGAACGCCCCGCCAGAATATGGTTGTCTTTGATGAGGAGACCGTCGTCAATAACGAGATCGATGCGGTATTTTTGAGCGACGAGTTTCGCCTGAAAACTCTTGCCGGTGCCGCTCTCCCCAACAAGCGCGTATATTTTGGCCACGCAAGTATTGTAGTGAAAACCTGACGGAGCTTCAAGGTTATCCAAGCGGCGCCTGATCCTCCATTTGGCCGCGCATTGGCTTGCGCCAACCGAAGGGGACGTGAAATTGGGATTATGCGAAAAATCCACGCCCATTTCAATGAAAATGCCGTCCTTCTTCGCAGTCCTTCACTCAAAAACGAGGATATTACATCCGCGCTTTCCAATAACGAATCATTGACAAGGCGTCCTCAATCTGCTATT
Source organism: Treponema sp. (assembly GCA_031254795.1). Taxonomy (GTDB): domain Bacteria; phylum Spirochaetota; class Spirochaetia; order Treponematales; family Breznakiellaceae; genus JAIRKH01. Next base: position 3,996 of record JAIRTS010000040.1, on the reverse strand, counting down.
ATAAAACCAAGGATCGCCTTGATACATTCCGTCGCCTGCCGGAGTCCCGCAGGTTGAAACAGAATTTTTGTCTAAACGATGAAAAAAGACGATGAATGTTTTCTTTGGCGGATAAAGACCATGAGAATTCGAGCGAAAATCATACTAACCGCGCTTCCCCTCATTATAACGCCTTTGCTTTTGTCTGGGGTCGCGTCGTACTTTTCCGCGGCAAACGGCATCAGCTGTGGCGCGGAACGTTTTTTGGGCTATAAGTCCGCAGAATTGCAACGGTATGCGGAAAGCCAATGGGCGTTGCTGGTGGAAAACAATTACGCGGGCAAAGCCGATATGGACGCGGCGGCGCAGAAAGCTGTTGAACTCTACGCCCAAAGCATTATTACAAGCGGAGCAAGCGGCGGCGAACCGGCGGATATGCCGGTGACTGAGAAAATTTTTGCCGTTGACGCGTCCGGCGCCGTTGTAATGGAGACCTCCACCGTTTCCCTCTCCGGCAACGAGAGGGACAATCTGTTGCGGCAGCTTGAAGAAGAAAACAGCGGGATAATGACCGCGACAATAGGCGGCGCAGAACGGGTGTTCAGGGCGTTTTACTTTCCCCCCTTCAGATGGCATGTCATAACAAGCGAAGAGAAAGCCGTTCTTTACCATGATATAAACAGGATAAAGTCGCAAACCATCCTCATTATCGCCGCATCTTCAGTTCTCGCGGTCGCGTTGCTCATTCTGCTTTCAAGCATGTTGACGAGGCCGCTGTCGAAGTTGACCCACACCATGAACGCCATCATCACAAAGGGGGATATGAGCGGACGAGTATCCGTCGAATACAGGGACGAGACCGGAAATCTCGCCGGAACCTTCAATATGATGATCACCGGGCTTGAAAACGCGTATCACGAGATAAAACGCCATGCGTTTGAGGCTGTGCTGGCGCAGAAAAAGGAGCAGCGCATCAGGCAGATTTTCCAGAAATACGTGCCGAAAGACCTCATCGACAAGTTTTTCGCCTCTCCTGAATCCATGTTGGTAGGCGACAACCGCGATTTGTCCATCCTTTTCTCCGATATACGCGGTTTTACCACGATTTCCGAAGCCATGCGCCCGGACGAGCTTGTCCATTCGCTCAACCGGTATTTTTCCGGCCAGGTCGACATTATTATGAACCGGAGCGGCATTGTCGACAAATACATAGGGGACGCGATCATGGCGTTCTGGGGCGCGCCCGTGAAGCATGAAGATGACATTACGCAGTCCGTGCTGTCCGGGCTTGACATGATTGACGCGCTGAATGGTTTTAACGCAAAACAACGGGAACTCGGGAAACCGGAGTTCCACATCGGCATCGGCGTCAATTATGGAACCGTTACGGTCGGCAACATTGGCAGCGAGCGGAAGATGGATTACACGGTCATCGGCGACACGGTGAATCTCGCGTCGCGGCTTGAAGGCCTCACCAAGATGTACCACGCGGACATGCTTGTTTCAGAAAGCGTGTACAACGCGCTTCGGGAACAAGGCGATCCGCCGTTTCACACGCGCCTTCTCGACACGGTCGCGGTCAAGGGCAAAACCAAGGGCGTAAAAATATTCGCGGTAAAACGCGGACTCACGGAAAAAGAAGTCCGGGCGTGGGCTATTCACAATCAGGGCATGAGGCTTTACTACAACCGCTCATTTGCAGAGGCCGCAGTCCAATTCCGGCAGACGCTCGCCCTCCTTCCGAAAGACTTCAACGCGACGGCGTTGCTTGAACGCGCTGAAAACTACAGACGGAACCCGCCGCCTCTTGATTGGGACGGCGTAGAGGTGATGAAGAGCAAGTGAGGATGACAGCATGTCGCCGGCAATGGTTTCTTCCTGTTGTAAACCGCGCGTCATCTCGCGCCCAGTCTCGCGCCGGTCAATATCCGCGATAGACGGGCTTCATCTTCGCGCGGAGGATTGAGCCAGTTTCAAAACCAACCTGCTCGAAGAGGCGGACCGTGGGTTCGCCGCCCCCTTGGTTCGCGGAACGGCAGATTCGCACTTGTCGCGCGAAGACCCTTTTTCAGCTTGTTTTTAAGGTTCTCCACATTTTCTACAGGCAGTCGATAACAGCCTTGATAAAGGACTCATAGGTGTCGCAGTCCATAATTTTTATCTTGTTGGGTGTTTCGAGCAGAAGGGCGATGAGGTTGTCGAATATGCTATGAAAAAGGCTTCGGTTTTCCTTGTTTATCGAAAACAGCAGCACGATGTTCACCAAATTTCTACCCCAGAGGATGGGCTTGTCGGTGAGGAGGAAAAACATTCCTGTTTTCTTCGCGCTCATCTGCATTGAATGAGGAACCGCGATGCTTCCGTAAGCCGTAGAGTAACTGTATTCCCGCAACAGGACATCCCCTCCAAAGCCGTCTTCCGCGTATCCCTCCCGTATCATTATGTCCGATATGTACCGTATCGCGTCATCTTCGTTTGCAAAGGTTTTGTTTTTGCAGAAGATTTCTGGGCCGGATATTTGTCCAAGCTGCTCAAAAAGCCTCGCCTTCCTTTTTTCAAACAATATGCTTTCAATCTGCCTCCGGATAGCGTCGAAATCGCGTTCTGTCATAAAAGGGCTGACGCATACACAGGGATTTTTGTAAAAAACAAGTATTTTTACAACGCTGATGATTAAATCGACCTCGCCGGCGATCTTTTGCAATTCTTCGACATGGGTGACAACGTTTTGTATCACCAAGTCCGCGCCAAAGGATTCGGCGAGCCGGGGATGGTCAGCTGTTCCCCATAATTGTAATAACCGGAAAAGAGTAGGACGCATACAACCTTGTCTCCCGCGCGTTCAGATGTGCGCTCAGCAGCGATCCTATATGCAGCGCGATATAGGCCGTTTCGTGTTTGCTCAAGACGAAGCCTGTTTTTTGGGTTATCACCCCGGACAGGGCGACCGCGCATTCAAATGTGTTCGGCAAGTGGATTCTTCCGCGTATACCCATTTTTCAGGCGCAGAAGCAGATTGTTTACATGCAGTGTCAGGCGGGACATAAATTTGCCGTCCTCCACGTCGATAAAGCCATAGCTTCAGCTGATCCTTCTTAATGGGCTGTATCAGGGCGGCGCAATCCGCGTCGACAAAACGTTCAACAGTTTCCATGTCAACGGCGTCAAGATCGGTTTTTATCAAGCTGCTGACAATAATGACCGTAAGCTCGTTTGTTTCCAAATTGTTGTAAGTGATATGAAAATGCCTTTCCAAACGGCGGATGATGTCATTCGCCAAAAGCTGTTCGGGAATGCCCACATCTTGTTCAACAGGCTTGTCCGGCATGGCAAAATCTTTTTTTATGCGGTCGATGCTTATGACAATATCCAACAGCAACGTAAGCAGGGAATATTCATTGACAAAAAGCGGCGCTCCCGGCAGGCGGGCAGAATGGCATGGCAAACGTATTGCACGTCATACTGTGGAAAAACTTTTTCCACAGCCGACAGGCTGAAGATATTTTCACTGAATTCCTCGTAGAGTACGTCTGACAGCATTTTCCGCTTGTCAAGTTCGTTTCCTTCAATCGTCACGGCGCATCCGCTTGCGGCGACATGCAGATCAAATTCGTTTAAGCGCTTCCTGACCGCAGTCAGATCCTTTTTAACGGTTTCCATGCTGACAAACATCTCATGTTCGCAAAGCTGGCGTAAGTTAAGGTGTTTTCTTGTGTTTGTCAGCAGTTTTTTTATGATAAACCATATCCGTTCCTGCGGCGTGGACGGCGGCTGCGATTCGGATGCGGACAACAGTCGCTTCACCCGCGTCCTGTTGATGCGGTATCCGTTTTTTGACGACTGGACAGAGTGTTGATGAATGGCGTTTATTAAAGGGCATAGCCCTTTTGGGGGTTAATACCCCGCCCCTTGGGGCGCTTCATACTGGGGGTGTGGGGGATTTGTTCCCCCGCATACGCAAAGATTTCAAGGAGAAATCTTAAATACCCCGGAGCTTGCTCCGGGGATTCTTTATTT
>JAIRTS010000032.1 GCA_031254795.1 Treponema sp. | reverse complement strand
ATTTGTCAAAAGTTCTTGCGATATCAAAAAGCAACTCCAATTCCAAGCGTTCATCTTCCAATAGCGCGGTAGAATTCATAACAAACAGTTTACTTCTTTTATGTAGGAAACTCAAGCGGGGTACGGAGAAAAGCAAGTTAAACTGTGGCGTTGACACCGAAACTTGCTATTGCGGCGGCGTACCGGCTCGCGGCGTGATGCGACTGCCGTTTTTCCGGCTTCGCTTCGTTTGCGGGTTGTGATCTACAAAGCAAGATAAAGGGATGGAAACAACAAGGGGCAAAGGAACACAGAGGAGGCGGATAAAACGGCTTGGGATGCGTTATGATCGAAATAGGGAGTGGTAGCGCACGTGGCGCGTCGGTACCTTTGCGATTTTCCCCGCACTCTGAAGACATGCATAAACAAGTCATACTTTGCGCTTCTTTTTCCCCGCATATGTCCAAAACTCGTCTGTTTCAAGACAATCGTAATGGCTTTGTTTCGGCTGCATTTGACATTTGAGCGATTTGAGGACTTTAAGCCCACACCTACACTTATTTTGAGTGTTATTCCAATATCCCTTACGCCAACTCCTCTGGCCAACATGATTTTTATCATATTTTTAATCCATGAAAATGTTCCTATGCAGGCGCGTTCATGATCACCTATAAATTGGCGGACACAATCTTTGCAAGGGCAATTTTGTTTGCCCTTGCTTTTCTTTCCGTTTCCGGTTGCGTTGGCGCTATGGCAATGGGGGCGCTTGATGTCTATGGTGATTGTCATTCTTCAAGGCGGGGTAAAAAGGTGTATGCTCCAAGACATAGAAACCAAAGGGGAGGGGTCTATGCCACAAGAACGGTGTCTGGCGACGCTGACAGCGGAAGAGGAAAAACTTCTTCATAGACATCATGAACCGGGGGAAACACGGCGCCCGCTTGCGCTCCTTTGCTGACGATATCCTTTAACCGTTTTTCTTCTTCCTTTGTTAACTGCACCCGATAGATTTTCCCTTTCATCTTATTACCCCCCTCCCCTGGGTAGGGATGTTTTACATCAGGCTATTTAGTTTAATCACCTGTGATAGCGATGAAGCGGAAAACGTTGTCTTTGCGGCGCGGCAAGAAGAGGTCCGCGAGGAAACTTTGTCTCCTACAGCCGGTTCGCCCGCTGACGCCTGATCCCGCTCCAAACGCTGGACAGTTGGGGCCGCTCGCCGCGAAGTGGCGGCGCGGACGGCGCAATTAAAAAACAGCTGGGGCGGGTCCAGAACAAGTCGTTTTGGCCCCGCCCCTTTTTTGTGAAAAAGAAGGAAAGGAACCCCTCTTTCAGCGCGAGCCTTTGAAAAAGCCGCCTCCTGAAAGTGGCCGCTCTACAAGGCGGGGAGATTTTTAGGGCGATCATCAACAACAGACTTGAGCCGCCGCGTCCGGGTCAAGCGCCGCCCCAACTATCCGCCTTATGCGGAGGGCTTGCATAGCGCCCGCGCGAACGAAAGCGAGGAAAACGGAGGGGCCAAGCCTGAATTCGCGCTAGGGGCGGCGTATAAAAGCGCCTCCTCACGGGGAACGCCGCCCTCCTCCCGTATGGGAGGACATATCAATTACATGGAGTGACATCATGTTAGAATACACCCTGGAAGACAACGAACTCACCGAAAAGCCGGGAGACCTTCGCGCCCAGGTCGTCAACGTCGCTTCCCACACCCAGAACGACATCATCGACCGCATGCTCAAATCCGGGGCAGGACTCACCCGCTCCGATATAGTCAGCGTGTTTGAAGCTGAAAAGCGGAGCGTCATGGACATCATAGCCGAAGGCGGCGCGGTCAACACAGACCTCTTCAACGCCTTCCCCAGCATCTCAGGGGTCTTTGACACCCCGGAAGCCCCGTTCGACCACACGAAGCACAAGGTGAACATCAAACTGCATCCGGGCGCCGCCCTCCGCGCCGCGGTCGCGGATGTCAAGACCAAGCGCATAGCCGCGGTTGTGACCGGAACCGTCATCACCGCCGTGACCGACGTCAAGACCGGCGCGGTCAACTCGACGCTCACGCCTGGCCGGGACGCGAGGCTCTCCGGCGCGAAGCTCAAGCTAGCGGGAGCAGAAGCGGCCGTAGGCTTGTACTTCGTGCCGGAAACCGGCGATCCGGTGAAAGTCGACCCGTCCGACATCGTGGTGAACAACCCCTCGGAACTCATAGCCGTGATCCCCCCGCTCCCCGCCGGAACCTACCGCGCGCGGATAGTCACGCAATACTCCTCCTCCGGCACCCTCTTGAAGTCTCCCCGCTCCTTTACCTTTGAAAAAGACTTGACGGTCGGCGCAAACGGCGCATAATATGCGGCGCGTAATGCGCAGGGCGTAATACACGCCGTTTTAGGGTCCCGCGCTAAGCGGAACCCTAAGCGCCTCCTGCCGTCTTCCACGCCAGCTGATGGAGACCTTCCATACTACGCTGTGGAAGGCCTCCATGCTATGCTGTGGAGACTCTCCGGACTACGCTGTGGAGCGCCTCCATGCCAGCCTATTGAGACTCCCCATAAGACCGAGGGCGACGCGAAGCTCACGCGCGGACGCGCGATCCGGACAAGCGCGCCCGCCGCCAGGACAAGAGCGTTATGATTGCCCGGCGCATTCGGGCAGGGTTATGACAACCCGCGCTCCGCCTCCGTCCCTGTTTTCGAGAGCGATTGTCCCCTTCGCGGCTTCGATGAACCGTTTGCTGATGGAAAGCCCTATGCCGGTGCCGGCGCTTTTCGTGGTATAGAACGGATCGAACGCCCGTTTTATATCGGAGAAGCCCTTCCCCCGATCAAAAATGCTGATGACAACGAGCCGCCGCCCGTTGAGCCGCGTTTTCTGTATGGTCGCGCCTATGTCTTGTTCGGGTCCGCCTGATTCAAGGGCGTTTCGGACGCTGTTTTCGAGCGCCGAGCGGAAGCGGTCGGGATCAATAAAAACCTCGCCGTCTTCCGCGCTCTGCATGATATTTCTTTTGCACAGCCTCATCGAAATTTCGGCGAGCAGTCTGGATGCCAATACCGGCGCCGGATTGCCCTGAGTCTCCCTCAGATAATCATTGACGCGGTAGATGAGGGCGGCGATGCGATCAACTTCTTCTTCAATGATCGCGATCTCCGCTTCGCCGTTTTCGGCGCTACGACCGGCGCCGCCAGTGACAGCGGCGGGATTCTTCACCAGTTTACGCAGAATGCCTGTTTGCAGGCGAATTGCCAACAGGGGATTCTTGATTTCATGGGCAAGCGTACTCGCCGCGGTTCCCAGGACAACGAGGTTCTGCTGCGCCTCAATGCGCTGGCGGTACGCCCGGTTCCGCAAGTAGAGGCGCCGGATGTAAAAGACCGCGATAAAAAACGCGATTTCACAAAAAGGAAACATAAAGGCGGTGAACGTTTGCGTCCGCCAATACGCGGGATGCGTTATATCAATGTATATATACTTGCCGGCGAAGGCGGGAAACGCCGGGGTTTGGCGCCGGCGGCGGCTTTCCTGTCCGCCTTGCTGTCTTTCCCGCAAAAGCTGGGGCAGCGGCGGCAAGGGCGGCGCCGCCGGCAAAAAACGTTCGGTGTTGAGGATAAACGTAACCGAGCGTCCGCTTTTATTGGGGATGGTGTATCTGCCGAAACGGTTGGGGCGTTCTTTGGCCAGCCCGGCTTCCGCGTAAACATCCGGCGATGTTCCCCATTGATAGACTGCGGACAGGCTCGCGTCATAGAGGGCGAAACCACGTATGCGCTCTGAAAGAATGGGGGTCGCTTCGATGGCTTCGCCGAATTCATCGTACCCGCGCAAACTGGTGAAGAGCGTGCTGAGGATACGCTCGTTGTCATTGTCTCTGATGAGCCGCGCCCTGTCCCGCATGCTCCATAAAATGAATAAGGTCAACGCGGATAGAAACAGCCACGCGAACAGGGATACGATTAACGTCGTGTGTGAGGCGAGGCGGGGATTTTTGCGCCGCGCCACGCCGCCCCGCCCCGCGTCCGGCGCGCGCTCCGCGTTATTCGCCATCGCTTCGTTCTTCCAATAAAAAGGCGGCCGCATCCTCGTCGCTCTCAAACGCGCCCAGGCTTCTGACTTTTGAGAGGGCGAGCAAAAAGCCATATTGCGCCTCAACGCACCGATTGAGGCTGTTGTGCGCCTGATTTGAGGCGTCATAGTACTCAGACAGCGATTTCTGGGACAACTGGTAGAGTTCCTGGACGTATTCAAAGTGTTTTTGCGCGTACTCATAGGCGCGGCGCGAAGACGCGATGGTCCCGGCCTGGAGGATGGTATTGAGGATCGCGCTCTGCGTGTCTATAGCGGCGGAAGCCACGGTGTCGAGGTACCCAAGCCGCGTTTGCTCCTGCGAGAGTTTCTGCTTGTCAATTTTGTTCTTTATCACCCAAAAATCAAGCGGAATGGACACTCTGAGGGAGAGTCCGCCCGTAAAAGGGGAGAGCGCGTTCGCCCTTCCGCTCTGATAGGTGTAATCCAAACCGGTCGACAAGGCCGCGCTGACGCTCGGAAGATAATCCTTTGCCGCGAGCTCGCTGTTTTTCCCGGCTTTTTGCATGGAAATGTCCGCCTTCGCAAGTTGCGGGTTGTTCGTCATCACAATGCGCCACAGGTTTGAGCATAGCGCATTAATACCGGTTTCATCAAGATTGGCGCAATGCAAAATCAGGTTTTCATGCCTGCTGAAATCAACCGGCGCCAGCGCCGGCGTTTCCGCTATGCCGGCGATATTTTTCAGGTTCGCCATGCTTATGGCAAGCGTCCGCTCGGCTTGTTTCTTCGCCGTGACCGCGGATTCCCTTTCAGAAAGCGCTTGCAGATAATCGCCGTGCCGTATCATCTCATGTTCGTACCGGATTTGACTCGCGGCGAGGCTCAGTTCCGCGGCCGCCAGCGCCGATTCGGCGGATTCAAGGTTGGCTTGCGCTTTCAGCGCCTCATAATAGGCGGAGTCGGTGTTGTCAAGCACAGCGTAATATTCCGCGAGCGCGTCTTTTCTCGCGCTTTCCGTGGACAAGGCGTTGATGGCTTTTAGGATTTTTGCCTTGCCGCCTTCATACAGCGGCAGCGTCTCGCTTATTTCCAAGACCCCGCCTGCGACAAGGCTATTGGCGAGGGTCGCGCCGCCGCCGGCGTCCCACAGTTTCATGGAAGCGGAGCCGGTGAGGGACAGGGAGGGCAGATACGCGAAGTTTCGCGCTTTCTCATCAAGAAGCGCGCTCTCTATGGCGAGATTGTAACGGGCGAGAGAGCGGGAGTTGGCGAGGGCTAACAGCCGGACGCGCTCAAGCGAGAGGGCGACGCCCTCACTTGCGGCGTCGCTGACGGCGTCGTTGACAGCGTCGTCTTTCAAGACGTCTGAGAACGCGATAGCCGGCATAAACAACAGCATGCTGATGACCACGCGGAAAGCCGCTCTTTTTTTCATTCCTCTCTCCTTTTCCATGTACATGTTCCAAAACTATCGCTCCGCGCGGTTTTGGGAAAGGCTCCCCGTTCATTCATACCGCAGGGCGTCAATTGGGTTGCGGCTCGCCGCTTTTTGAGCCGGATAATAGCCGAACGTAATGCCGACAAACGCGGCGAACATGGCCGCGACAATGACAACAAGCATGTTGATTGACGTTGGGATTTCCATGAGCGCCAGCATGTTGCACGCGGCAAACGCCAGCCCTATGCCGACAAGCCCTCCCAACAGGCTTAAAATGACGGCTTCCGCCAGAAACTGGAAAAGAATGTCCCGCTTGCGCGCGCCGATTGCCATACGGACGCCGATTTCCCGCGTCCGCTCGCTGACGGACACCAGCATGATGTTCATGATGCCGATGCCGCCCACCAGGAGCGACACGCCCGCGATGGCGGCGAGCAGGGTGGTGAGGCTTTTCGAAGTTTCAGACGCCATGTCCAGCATGTCTGATTGATTCATAATCTCAAAATCCGCCGTGTCCAGCTCGCTCAATTTGCGCGTTTCCCGCAAGATCAGCTCCGCCTCCTTTTGGGCGGCTTCCATATAATCCTTATGCGCCACGCTTATCGCTATTTGATTGATGTTTTTGGTGTTGGTGAGTCTGGTCAGCATGGTGTCAAGCGGGATCATAATCACGTCATCCTGATCATTGCCGTTTCCGGCGGCGCCCTTCTTCTCCAGCACGCCGATGACGGAAAATTGGGTGGACCCGATGCGTATCCGCGCGCCGATTGGATCGTCGGCCCCAAAAAAGGTCGCCGCGGACGTGGCGCCCAACACCGCGACTTTGTTTCTCTGTTCCCCGTCAGAATCCTCAAAAAAAACGCCGTGTTCGACATTCCAGTTTCTAATGGCAAGGTAATCCGGCTCCACTCCCATGACCGCGACCGACGCGCTCCCGTTGGCGTTGGAAACGGTGAAACTCCGCTGGCTTACGCCGGAGACCGCGCGCGCGTAACCGGCCTCGCTTTTCACTTTTTCCGCCTCATACCTTGTGATCTGGACGCGGCGCGGCATGGTCTGCTGCCCCGGAGTCATGCGTATCCGGCGGGGCATGACTTGCAAAAGGTTCGTTCCCATGGCCGTAATCCGCTCTTCTATCTGGCGCTGCGCCCCTTCGCCAATTGCCACCATGATGATGACCGCCCCCACGCCGATGATGATTCCCAGCGAGGTGAGAAAGCTTTTCATGCGGTTGCGGAATATGTTTCTGAAACATGTGGATAACAGTTCTACAATGTTCACGTTCGGCCCCTCACGTCTTTTGCCGCAGATCTTGCGCCGCGCTCCGCCTGTTTTTTACCGGAATATCCGCCACCATCGCGCCGTCCCGCAGGGTGACAATCCGTTTTGCGTATACGGCCAATTCCGGCTCGTGGGTCACCATCACAATTGTTTTTCCTCGCTCATTGAGGTTCTGAAACAACGCCATTATTTCGAGGGACATCTCGGAATCGAGGTTTCCGGTGGGTTCGTCAGCCAGCATAAAGGCGGGATCGTTCACCAGAGCGCGGGCGATAGCCACCCGCTGTTGCTGCCCTCCAGACAGTTGCGATGGCACATGGGACATGCGCTCGTCCAATCCCACTTCTTTGAGACATCTTTTTGCCCGCTCCTTTCGTTCTTTTTTCCTGTATTTTCGATTGTAAAACATGGGAAGCTCCACATTTTCCAGAGCCGTCGTTCTTGCGAGCAGGTTAAACGCCTGAAACACGAAACCGATCTTTTGGTTTCTGATAAAGGCGAACGTGTCGGCGTTGGAAGTCGCGGTTTCGATTCCATCAAGCAGGTATGATCCCGCGTCAGGCTTGTCCAGGCAGCCGAGTACGTTCATAAACGTTGATTTTCCCGAACCTGACGGCCCCATCACCGCTACAAATTCGCCTGATTCCGCGGAGAAATCCACGCCGCGAAGCGCGTTTACGACAACCGAGTCCAGTTTGTATACGCGCGTAATGCCCCGCAACTCAATGACTGCCATCAAGGTATCCTCTCCCTGACTATGATTTGCTTTTCTTCCAGATCTTTCTCATTTCCGCCTCTAACCGGGATCACTTCGGTGTAGGAGCCGTCGCTTGCGCCGACTTGCGCCATGACGCAGGAGAGCTTGTCGTTTTCGTCCATACACCAGAGCGCCTTCACCTGATTGGATGGACTGCTGGTTCGCGCGCCGCCATCGTTGGCGCCGCCATCGTTGGCGCCGTCATTGTTGACGCCGCCGCCTTGCTGACGAGCGTCGCCCCGGCCGGGCATGAGCGGCGGCATGGCTCCGCCGCTCATAAGCCCTGTCAGTCCGTTCCGCCGGCTTTGATTGGGCGCTTGAGCGGATTGCCCGCCCTGATCCGTTTGCCGGCGGCGTTCCATTGCCATCGCTTTTTGCTCTTCGCTCATTCCTGAAATAGTCGCGTTAAAAATCATATCGCTCGCCTCCATCGCCGAAAGGCTGGCGGGCTGATAGCGCAAAGCGGCGTTTGGAACAAGGAGGATGTTTTCCCTTCTTTCTTCGATAAATTCGACCGAACACGTCATGCCCGGCAACAGGGCGCCGTCTTTATTTTCAACGCTTATCACAATATTGTAGGAGACAACGCCGTCCTGAACTGAGGGCATAAGCCGTTTGCTCTCAACTATACCGGAAAAACGCTCGCCCGGAAGACTCTCAAGCGTAAAATGAACCTCTTGACCTTCATAAATAGAAGCGATGTCCAATTCTCCGACCCACGCTTTTATACGCATTTCCTCCAGATTTTCCGCGAGCGTAAAAATCGCCGATGAATTGCCGCTTGAGCTGTCAACCACGGTGTCCCCTTCGTTGACCGCTCGTTCCAGCACTATTCCATCAATGGGGGACGTTATATAGGCGTACTGGTTGATTTCCGTTTCTATACTTCGCAAATTTGATTCGGCGACTGAAAGATCGGCTCTTTGAATGTCAAGAGCCGTCTTGCCGCTTTTCAACTCATATTCTGAAATGAGATTCTTTTCAGCAAGCCTTTCTAAATTCTGATAGTTGATCAACTGCAAATTGTAGTTCGCTCTGGCTTTTAGCGCCTGCGCGGCTTGCTGTTCCCGTTGCAGTTTGAGCATGTCGGTATTGAGTTCGGCGAGTATTTGTCCTTTGTGAATGATGTCATTGTAATCAACAAAGACGCGCTCCACTTTGCCGCTCATGCGGGGCAACGCTTTTACCGTTGCGACAGGCTCTAGCGTTCCGCTGGAGGATACGGTTTTCTCTATGGTCCCCCGCTTGATGGTCGCATATTCATACACTGTGGCTTTGCTCTGAGTCTTGCCGAATTGGCTCAGCAGAGGCTTGCAGGTTCCGGCCAAGAGAGCGATAGAGCAGAGAGACAGCGCTTGCATAAGGTTCATATCTACATATATGCAAAACAGGCGCCAAACAGACCCTTTTTGCCGTCTGTCTGTAGTGAAGTTGTCTATAGTTGCGTGAATACGCCCCTTCATAGCATGAACCCTTCGCTAACAGATAAAACGCGCGTTTAAGAACGGCTTGGAATGAGCATATCTAAAGCAAGAGGCTCCGCTGAGCGAGGTCTTTGGCTTTTCTTGCGCAATGGCATGTCTTTATGAGTAATTTTTTTATACTCACCCGACACATTTTTACCCATAACGTTTTGGCTGTATGCGAACCTACGGTTCGACGATGGTTTGGCGGGGCGGATAAGGGCTTTACGTAGCATCGCTTCCGTAGGAAGCGCGACTATGGCCGACAAACTGTGGCGGAGCATTCCGCAGGGCGGTTCATTATTTGTTTCGTTGGGCAAGTCCGCTATATTGCGTTCATTGGAGGAGGGCGACGTCTAGGCCGGCTATTCCTTAAGCAGCGCCGCCAGCTTCGCTTCTTCTCCCGCAGACAAAACAGGGGGCAATATAGCAGGCTGATTCGGTGCGGGCGGCAGCAAGAAGCCCGCCTCCAGAAAACGCTGGAACAGCGCAGAATAGCCGGTGTCATCAGGGCGGTCGCCATAGTGGAGATAGACGCCTTTTTGCCGCCATGCGCTTGACGCGAGGGCTTTTGCCAATGCGGGAAAACGCGCCGCCAACGGCGCTGTCCGCGTTCCGGATCGCGCAGCTTGCGCGGCTTGCGCTTGGCCTATTTCCGCAAGCAAATCGTAAACGGCGCGTGTCGCCGCCGCAAGAATAACCGGCGAAACGGCGTCCGAAACAGGCGGACGCGTTGAATCAGCGGACGCGCCGCCAGCGGGAAACGCTCCATTCCTGATCGCCAGCGTCTTGGGAGCGAGATGCCACGGCAACACCGGCAACAATAACGGGCATGAGGGCGCGTCTTCTACAGGAAGAAATGGCCTCCACAATGACACGGTTTTTTCTCGCCCTTCATTCCGCTCATCGCCTAAAGCCGGATCGAAAACCGACCGCGCCGGAAAGGTTATTCCGCCAAAACCGGCGCCGCTCAACATGCGATAAAGAGAATATCCATCAGCGTACACATAAAACGAATGGCCGGGCAACAATGCCGCGAGCGCCTTGAAGAAACGGGCTTCCACATGGGTGGGCAACGGCGCGAAAAGCCCCCGTTCCGCGGTATTTTTCAACTCGCGCAGTACGCCCGGAGGATTATGCCCTAAAATGGCGGCTCCCCCGGACTGCCACAGGTCAACGTATCGTTTCCCGTTCGCGCCGTAAAGACGAAAGCCGCGCGCCCTTGTGATATGCGGCATTTGGTCAAGCCGCGTCTCAAACGGCGGTTGTTCAAACATGCGCTTACTCTTCATCTATTCTCGTAAGATTTGAGCGGTGATAATTGCTCAAAAAACTCAATTCCTTGCCAGTGTCAAAGCGAATGATCAGAACGGCGCCTGTCGCGTGATCGCGGATTTCTTTCACATAACCATACCCATGATCGTCGCTAAACACCCGATCTCCAATGTCCCATTCATCCGCTGATTTCGCGCCCTTTGCCCGGCGTTTGCCGAGTTTGGTTTTCATGAGAAACCCACGCGGCGCGGCACCGATAACGCGCAGGGCTGACTTGTCGATTTCACTCAAAAAAAGAGACGGCTCCATGATCGCCGTTTGCCCGAACATGCGGCGCACGGCGCAGGAGGTAAAGTACAATTCGTCCATTGCGCGGGTTGCGCCCACGTAAAAGAGGCGGCGCTCTTCCTCCACTTCCTCTTCTTTTTTGTCATCTCTGGGAAATACGCCCTGTTCAACGCCGGTTATAATCACTCGCCTGAATTCAAGTCCTTTGGTATTGTGCAGTGTAATAAGAGTCACCACATTGGCGTCCGTATCCCGCTCTTCCATAGATCGGTCAAGCTCTATGTGTTCAAGAAATTCGAGCAGTCCGTCCGCTGTCGCCGGATACAGACTCGCGGCGTTGGCAAGCTCTTGCAGGTTCGCAATACGCTGGTTGCCCGCGATCTCATCATGCGTCCTGTGATACGCGGCGACGCCCGCGTTCTGGATAAGCGTCGCCACACATATGGAAAGCCCTTCGCCCGCGATAATTTCACCTTTTTCACCGGTTCTGGGCTTTTTCACCGCTTTTTTTATGCGTTTCGCATCTTCCGCCTTTTTTGCGGGCGTTTTTTCAACCGCTCCATCGCCAACCTCCGGCGGACGAGCTTCGTCCGCGTCAAACAAGGTTTCGCCAGCCGGAGCGCGCGTGTCCCGCCTGCCTGCTGGATATGTCAACGCGGAGCGTCCGCTTTCAAGGGCTTCAATGAAGACGCTCAGTCCGGCCCGCGCCCGCGCCGGAAGCACGGGGGAAAGCCGTCTCGCTGAAGCCCACAGGTCGCCGCCCGCCGCATCCGCGATCACTCTGCCCACAGTAGCCTCGCCAACGCCGCGAGCCGGCTTGTTTACCACGCGCCGAAAGCTGATTTCATCCCGAGGATTCACAAGAAAGGACAACAGGGCAAGCGCATCCTTGATTTCCTCCCGTTCATAGAACTTGAGCGATCCCACCACGCGATAGGGAATGTGCCGGCGCAACAACTCCGTCTCAAAACCGAGCGACTGGGCGTTTGTCCGGTACAGAATAGCCCAGTCCGAATAGCGTCCCTTTTCCTCATTTTCATGCTTCGCCTTTGCCGTCTTGCCGCCGCGCGGTTGATCGCTCGCGCCTAACTGGACGGAGTTTTCAATGAGATGCGCCGCAAACGCGGCTTCCTCATCCTGATTCGGGAGAAACGCCAGCACCGGGATTTTTCCGGCGCCCCGCTCGGCGCTCAAGGTCTTGCCGAGTCTGCCTTTGTTATTGTCCACGACTGAGGAAGCCACGCGCAGAATCGCCGAAGTCGAGCGGTAATTCCGCTCAAGGCGGATGATGTCCGTGTTGGGGAAGCGGTCGGGGAATTCGATGATATTTCGCACTTCCGCGCCCCGAAACCGGTAGATCGACTGATCGTCGTCTCCCACAACGCACACATAAGTTTCAGGACCGCAAAGTTCCTTTAAAAGCGCAAACTGGGCGACATTGGTGTCCTGATACTCATCGATCATAATGACTTTGAAACGGCTGCGAAAATCTTCGGCAAAGGACGGATTGCTCCGCAGAATGTCAGCGGGCTTTTTGATGAGATCGCCGAAGTCGACGTTGCCGATTTCGGCGAGCCGCTCTTCGTAGCGCGCATACGTCTTCTGGAAGTCTTTCCGGTGATTGATGAGTTTCAATTCAGGATCGGCAGGTCCAATAAAGTAGTCTTTCGCCCATGAAATTTGGTGGGCGATGAGTTTAATATCAGCTCTGGACTTCTCCGGCGCCAGAGATGCGAGCAAGCTCGCCATATCATCGTCATCATAAATGGTGAACGCGGGGTTAAGCCCCACAAATCGCGCGTTCCGCCGCAAAAACCACGCGCCGAATGAGTGAAACGTTCGCAACATCGCGTATCCGGCGCGGGAGTCTATCGTCGCGGCGCGTTCGGCCATCTCTCGCGCCGCTTTATTGGTAAAGGTTACGGCGAGAATGGCGGATGGAGGCACCCCCCGCTCGCGGATGAGATAGGCGATTTTGGTAGTGATGACCCTTGTCTTGCCGGAACCCGCGCCCGCCAATATGAGCAGCGATTTGCCGTTATGCAAGACCGCTTCCCGCTGCTCCGGATTGAGCGCCGATAAGTAAGTTGGCAACGTGTCTGTCATGCGTTTATCCTGCGTGGGAATGAACGGATGGAACATGGAAAAGGGGCGTGACACAGGGATGGCGTTCATTATAACAACATCTTCCCGCCTCCTGCCCTAATGCGGGCGGATTCATTTCACACGCTTCCAGGCCCATCAGTTCATTCTTCAGGCTCCCTCTATATTCCCAGCAGCCGGCTGTATGCGTCCAGCGCCGCGTCTCCGGAATTGCCGGCAAGCGCCTTTTTGGTGAGCGCCTTGCCAAGTTGCACTCCTTCCTGATCGAAGCTGTTGAGATTCCACACAAAGCCCTGAAACATGACTTTGTTCTCAAAATGGGCGAGAAGCGCCCCAAGCGCGCGAGGCGCAAGCTGTTTGCCGAAGATGAGGCTTGAAGGACGTTTGCCGGTGAATTCCTTGTTGGGGTTTGCGTCATGCTTGCCTTTGGCAAAGGCGACAATTTGCGCCGCGAGATTGGCCTTGAGCTTGGTCTGGCTGCCGGAGCCGTCAACCACAACGTCATCCGCGCGCTGGCTTTCAATAAAGCCGATGAACTGGAGCGGAACAATGTCCGTGCCTTGATGGAGCAACTGATAGAAGGAGTGTTGTCCATTGGTGCCGGGTTCGCCGAACACCACAGGGCCTGTGGCGTACCGCACCTGTTCGCCGTTGCGATTCACCCGCTTGCCGTTGGATTCCATGTCAAGTTGCTGCAAGTGCGCGGGGAAACGGGAAAGCGCCTGACTGTAGGGAAGAACAGCCGTATACGGAAAGCCGAGAAAATTCCGCTCCCACACGCCGATAAGCGCGTCGAGCAGGCTCGCGTTTTTGAGAATATCGGGTTCCAGCGCCAGTGAGTCAGCCTCATGCGCCCCTTCCAACAACTGCTTGAACACATCGCGCCCAAAGGCGAGGGAGAGGATCACGCCGCCCACGCCCGATGTTGAAGAGTACCGTCCGCCAATGAAATCGTCCATGTAGAACGAATCGAGGTACGCCGGATTATGCGCGAGCGGACTTGTCTCGCTTGTCATGGCGACAATGTGCTTGCTGGGATCAAGTCCGGCCGCTTTCAGTTTTTCCTTTACGAAAAGCTCATTGGCAAGGGTTTCCTGTGTGGTTCCGCTCTTTGACACCAGCACAAACACGGCTCTCTCAAGCGGGACAGAGGCGATCACCGCGGAAGCGTCGTCCGGATCTACGTTGGAAATAAATTTCGCATCCAGCTTCTTTTTTCCGTTGACCGCCGCCCACTGTTCAAGGGCGAGGTACAGGGCGCGAGGTCCCAAATCAGACCCGCCTATGCCGATTTGCACGACGTGAGTGAACGGTTTTCCGGTTGTTCCCGCGATTTTGCCCGCATGAACGTCATCGGCAAATTGTGAGAAACGCGCAAGCTCCTGTTTGTAGAATTCGCCGAGATTTTTCCCTTCAAATATGACGTCGCCGCCAAGTTGACCCCGCAACAAGTGGTGCAGCACCTTGCGGTTTTCGCCGGTATTCATGGTTTCGCCGCCAAGCAACGCCTTGTATTTGGCAATGAGTTCCTGCTCGTCCGCGACCGCTTGAAGCGCCGCCAATACGGTTTCATCAACAGGTTTCGCCGCGTACGAATAGGAAAGGCCGCCCGCCATAGGCGCGATTGCATTCTGTATCCGTTTGGCGGCAAGATCCCCGGCAAACGCAGCGGCATAATCAAACTGTTTGCCCGCCAGCGCAAGACCTGCAAGGGTTTTAAACGCTTTCGTTTTATCAAAATCAATGTATTGCATGCTAATTACTCCTATACGGTATTATAGGTAAAAAAGAATAATTTTGGAAGACAGGGTAAAGGCGGAAAGGGGTTTTATTCGCAGTGGGGTTTAGCCGCACTGTCACTTGCGGCGGGGCGGTTCATTTAGGGAACTGTTTCAAAACGCTTGGCCGCGTTCTGAAACAGCCTTTCAGGGAGATGTGAGTACGCTTCTAAAAAGTCTGACTCTTGGCATCTATAAATCGTTCCAAGGCTTTCTCCAAAGCGCCGCTTTTTTTCATATTCAGCAGATACGCTCCCAGCTTGAGATCCGTGAGGGCGATATGGGATAAAATCCAATCCCGCAGGTACCGCGCCAACGCATGAGGCGCGTATGTCTTCTCGTTCTCATAATCATGCATCTGCCTCAACACTTCTTTGACAAACATTTCATGCTCTTTGCTGTGAATCGCATAGTCGGGATAGTTGATCCGCCGCATAATCTTGTCTTCAGTTCCAAAATGAAAGACAACATAATCCGCCGTTTGGTGGAGCGCAGCTACAAAGCCCGTATATATCGCCCCACTCTGCCGACATGCGTCGTACAAATTATTGGTAATTTCGATAAGCCGCTTGTGCTGATCGTCTATTAGGGGAATGCCCACCGAAAACCGGGCTTGCCATTCCATAAATTTTTCCGCCATAATGCACCCCTTGTTTTGGAACAGCCTCTCACCCTAACGAAAATTGGATAAACCGCAACTGCCAAACTCATAAAGAATTAGCAATTCTCTCCAAGAGCCTTTCCTAAAACGCGAACTACGTTCCGCGAATCAAAGGATCGGGTTGGTTTTGGGAAAGATTCTGTATTCTATCGTATTTTATCGTACTTTCACTTGTTTCTGCAACAGCTATATTCACAAAGTCCGCTTTAATGTCGCGCCGAACCTTTGGTTCGTCAAACGGCTCGCTAAACGCAGGTTCGTTGCGACCGGAGCGTTGTCGCGCGGAGATGGAATGTGGTATAATGAATGGCTTTCGCCTTCGAGATGGCCATAATGCGGGCCGTGGCGCCGCTAGGGATGTCGCGCTCATGCGTCCCTTTCGGCGCATGGACAAAAAACGCCGCTTTCAAAAGGCGGAAATCAACCGCCATGGTGGGAAAAAAGTCAAAACTTGACGCAAGGAGAAAAATATGAATAAAACGCCATCGTCTTCACGGGTGCATATTGGCTTTTTTGGCAGACGCAACGCCGGAAAATCGAGCCTTGTCAACGCCGTGACCGGACAAGAACTCGCCATCGTGTCCGAAATGAAAGGCACCACGACAGACCCCGTATACAAAGCGATGGAACTCCTTCCGTTGGGACCGGTTGTAATCATCGACACGCCGGGCATTGACGATGAAGGAGCGCTCGGCGAGCTTCGGGTTCTCAAAGCGAAGCAGGCGCTGAACAAGACCGATGTCGCGGTGCTGGTTGCGGACGCAAGCGCCGTGGACGCGCGCGCTGGAACAGAAGAAAAAGCCGAGCGGGAACTCATCAAACTTTTTCAGGAAAAACAAACGCCCTTCATCATCGCGTATAATAAAAGCGACATTGCCGACCGCTCTGTTTTGGATGTTCTGGAAAAAGTGAAAGCTGAGTCGCATAGTATCTGCGTAAGCGCGAAAAACAAGACCAATATTGACGCGCTTAAAGAAAAAATCGCCACGCTCGCCAAGATGGAAGAGCCGAAGACGCGCTTGGTGGGCGACCTCATAAGCCCCTCGGATTTTGTGGCGCTGGTAGTTCCCATTGACAAAGCCGCGCCAAAAGGCAGACTCATCCTGCCCCAGCAACAGACCATCCGCGATATACTGGAAGCGGATGGAACCGCGATAGTGGTGAGGGAATACGAACTGCGCGAAACATTGACGCATTTAGGGAAAAAACCCCGTCTCGTAATAACCGACAGCCAAGTGTTCGACAAGGTGTCCGCCGATACGCCGCCGGATATTCCGCTCACCTCATTTTCCATACTGTTCGCCCGCTACAACGGGCTGCTTGCCGTTGCGGTGGATGGCGTTCAGACTCTTGGCGCATTGAAAGACAACGATGTCGTCCTCATTTGTGAAGGCTGCACCCACCACCGGCAATGCGATGACATTGGCACTGTCAAACTGCCCCGCTGGATACGGAACCACACCGGAAAACGGCTCGAATTCA
This sequence comes from Treponema sp., assembly GCA_031254795.1. Lineage (GTDB taxonomy): Bacteria > Spirochaetota > Spirochaetia > Treponematales > Breznakiellaceae > JAIRKH01. Next base: position 1,271 of record JAIRTS010000032.1, on the reverse strand, counting down.
CCTTCACCTCCGGCGGAGATTTCCCGTTGGACCTTTCGCCCTACAAACTCATCGTTCACTGCGGAGGCTGTATGCTCAACAACCGTGAGATGCGGTACCGGCAAAAATGCGCTGTGGATCAAAAGAAGCCCATCACGAATTACGGCGTTCTTATCGCCTATATACAGGGGATATTGAAACGGTGCGTCGCGGTGTTTCCGGCGTTTCGGGACATTGCCTGTTAAATGGGCGGTTTTACAGAGGGCGCGGCGCGAAAAGGCTCAACTTATTATCTAACCGGACGGATCTCCCAGCCATGCTACGCGCCATGTTATAATAGCAAAAATTTGTATCAGGATTATTGTCAATGCTCATGCGTCCTGTCATCTCCACATGCGGCAAATCACCAAATGAACCTCCCCGCGCCTCATTTAAGGCGGGGGCTGCATCGCATCATGGACGAGGTTCGGCGAACCTCCGGTTCGATTAAAAAAACGACTCCGCGCGGGCTATGCCGCCGTCAGGCGCGTCACGCAAACGGGACTGTTAGGCGCGATTTTTTTGAAAATTGTAAAAAAAATAAAGAACTCGGCAAAGGAATAGAAATGAACGATAATGTATTAAGAGATTAAGGAGGATAGATAAAATGTTTCAAGAAGAATTCAAGCTATTTCAAAGAAGCAATGAAACAATATGGACTGATGAATATATAAGCAAAAGGCTTTTAGATGCCCATTTGGATGAATCTTTTGATGGCGGTTCTCGTAGAAAAGATTCAAGGGAAAAGATTATTAACTGGGTAAATAATAATATAAACAAAAATTCAAAAATAATTGATTTGGGCTGCGGACCTGGATTATATTCATATGAATTGGGAAGAATAGGACATAAAGTTCTTGGAATTGATTTTAATAAGGAATCAATAAATTATGCAAACAAAAACAAGCGCATAAAAAATTATGTTGAATATAAATATGGAAATTATCTTAAAGAAAACTTCGAAGGGACTTATGACGCGGCATTAATGATATACTGTGATTTTGGCGCTTTAATACCTAATGAACAAAAAATATTATTAGAAAAAATCAAAGAGGTGTTAATGGATAACGGGTCATTTATTTTTGATGTTTTTTGTTATGAATATAAGAGAGATAAAAAAGAACATAGGAATTGGAATATATCGCAAGGGAATGATTTTTGGAATAAAGAACCGTATATATTATTGGAGGAAACAAAAATATTTGAAAAGGAAGGCGTAATAGGAACAAGGTATTATTTAATAGATCAAATTT
>JAIRTS010000273.1 GCA_031254795.1 Treponema sp. | reverse complement strand
AACGCGATTCGCGAACGCGGCTCGCGTTCTGGACAGGCTCAGTATGTGAAAGATTGGGTTTATGGAGTTGGACCGCCGGAGTTATGTTCACTGGAAAAGACCCGGGCAGCGCGTCAGGGGGACACGCCCTCTTGACGGCATGAGCGCGGAAGGGCGCGGGCGGCTCCCGCGAATCGGATGGTGTTTTTAGAGAAAATGAGAAAAAATGGCGCCGGATCGAAAACGCGAGACACGCCGCGCCGTATGACCGCCGCGTATGACGGCCCTATGACCGCGTCGTATGACGACCGTATGACCGCCGCATAGGGCGCCGGATCGAAAACGCGAGACACGCCACGCCGTATGACGGCCATATGACCGCCGCGTATGGCGCCGGATCGAAAACGCGAGACACGCCGCGCCGTATGACGACCGTATGACGGCCATATGGCGGCCGCGTATGGCGCCGGATCGAAAACGCGAGACACGCCGCGCCGTATGACCGCCGTATGACCGCCGTATGACCGCCGCGTATGGCGGCCATACGGCGGCCTACGGCGGCCATATGGCATGAAGAAATAGGCAAGGAGCGGCGATCCGAAGGATCGCCGCCAGATCCGCTATGGAGGGCGGCGCTTTCAGCGGCGCTTTTTCAGCCGATGACGACGTGTTGAATATCGCTCCAGGGGCCGAGCTCGCCCTTTTCGTTTTGCCAGCGCGCGGCGCAGGAAAGGAAATTGGCTTGGGCTTCCGGCGGGAAGGTGAGCGTGAATGGGGAATGGGTCAGCAGCTTGGTCTGGGTTAGCGCGGACACGTCGCCAATCTGTTCCCTGCTCCACGCGAAGTTGAGCAGACAACCGTTGCACCCGTACGGTATGGCCCGGCTGTCCGGCGTCGTTTCGTCGCGGAACCATATCTTCACCTGAAACCCGCCGAGGGCGCGGATGTCTGTAATGACCGGGCGGGTCTTCGGCTCGCCTATGGGCGTGGGGCGCGTGTCCCTGTTGTGGAGTCTCATTGCGGTGCGGTCCTCGTTGGAGACCGGAGGGAACATGAGATACTGGGCGATGAAAGGGCGCGTGATCGCGGCCGCGGCTTTGCGCGCGTCGTTTTTCGCTTCCGTGTCAACCGGCGTATGCGCGCCAAAGGTTTTTTGGTACGCGGCGCGCCAGGCGGCGCGGGCGGACGCGAGAGAGGCCACCGCGCTTTGGGGGACATGCGGCCAGGCCGGAGAACCTCCGCTCGTCTTTGCGACGACGTAATCAACAAGGTTTTCGAGACCGCTGTCAAAATCAGCGTCTCCCGCATACGTGAAATTAGAGGAATGAGGCATAACAGTCTCCTTTTGAAAGGGAAAGCCCTGATCGGGGCTATTCCCCGCTAAACGGCGGGGCCATTTAGTCAAATCGCGAGCCGCTCCCGGACATTCCGGAGAGTCTCCCGAATGTTCCGGAGCGGCTCCTGAATATTCCGGAGACTCTCCGGAACGCTCAGGAACAGTTTCCCGCGTGTTCGCAAGCCGCTCCCGGACATTCGCGAGAGTCTCCCGAGCGTTCCGGAGAGTCTCCCGAGCGTTCCGGAGCCACTCCCGAGCGTTCCGGAGCCGCTCCGGAACATTCCGGAGCGCGTCCCTGACACGCGGGCGCAAGGGCGGGCGCGTGAGCGGGCGCCTATTCTTGCCAGTCGCCGCCCGGCGGCGACACTCGCGAAAATCGCGTCGCGTCAACCGTGGCCGCGGCGGAGGCGAAAAGGACGCTTCGCGCGCGGCAAGCGCGGGGAGAAAATACATGGCATAGCGTCATGGTTCGCCTTCACAGGACATGAGTATAACGCGCTTTATTTCTTTTGTCAACGACGCGCGGAGCGGCGGTTTGGGGAAATCTCCCCTGGATTTTGGGGGAAAAGCGGGCTTTTCAGCCGTTTTTCGCAAAGTTTCCCTCAAAACCAGGCGGATTTAGGGAAATAGACTCCGCGCGCGGGCGCGTTTCGCGCGGGCGCGTTTCCCGCGGGCGTGTCTCCCGCGCCCGCGTTGTCGCGAAGCCCTCCCGCTCACGCGAAACCCGAAACGCTCAGCCGCCTATACGTCTCGTTGATGGCCGCCTTCACGCCAATGTCAACGCTCTCGTCCAACTCGTCGATAAGGTCTTCCAGCGCCGCGAGGCTCTTGTTGACACAGGCGGAAAAGTTTTTCCGGCAGGAAAACCAGTAATTGCCGTTGCGATCCGTATTCAGGCTGATAAAACCCAGCGTTTTTGTCTTGCCCCGTCGCATGGGGCAGAGCAGCGCCAGCAGGGGGAAACATTCGAGCAATTCCGGCAAACGCTCGCGGGAATTATACGTGTCATCGGGACAGGCTCTCGCCGGCGCCGCGTTTATAACGCTGTCATTGAGATCGACAAGGGGAATAAAAGACAGAATGCGGTCGAGCCGTTCGTTGTGGCAGATTGTCCAGCCGTCTCGCAGAACAAGATGCCCCCGTATATCCCGAAACGGCTTGAGGTTCATATCCTGTATGGAGTCTTTGATCCGCGCGATTTTTTCCCACTGGAGGGCGACTGTCCTTCGTTTTTTAACCATCTGGACTTCAAAGGTTTCGCTCCCGATCTTGACGGCGCGCGCGTCCGCGCGCTCGCCGGTTTTCCGCCCCTGCGTCCGCCCTTTCCACGGCTTTCCATGTTTCCCCGCCGGCCTCCCCGCGCCTCCGCCCAACGCGGCGAGCAGGTCCTCGCTTATCCGCGCGAGCGCCGCCGGCGAAAGCGGGGAAACCGACATGGCGTACATGCGGCTGGTTTTGACAATTTCACCCGCGACAATGTATTTCGGCTCGCTCTTGAACATCACGGAACCCGGGTGAATGATAACGCCGTCTTCGGTGAGGCTGCTGTACGTTTCGGAATCCCAGTCGTCGCGGACGCACACGAATTGAATCATGCCCCGCGCGACGCAACACAAATAATCCTCGACATGGCCGCCGCTCAGCGCCGGTATGCCCATGCCCGCCGTGATCTCGCCAAGCTGATCCACGATGTTGACGATTTCAGCCATTGATTTTGGATCAAGATAATTTTTTTCGCAAAAACGCGCCCTGCCCGCGGCGCCGCCGGCGACGCTCCGGTACTCATGGTACAGCTTGAGATAGGAGACAAAGTCGCCGTTTGGATCGCGGAACCGGTGGTGGGCCTGGCGCGCCTCGAATTCCTCGCCCGGCGGCAGGATGTACGGGCTTTGCGACGAGAGAAACGCGGCGGCGACAAGAGTTTCTTCAATCACCTGCGGATACTTTAGAATAGCCTCCACAATGATCCGCGACTGGCGGGGCAAGAGGGGGAATTCCGTCATCATCTCGCCGATTTTGGACAGGGAGCGATCCGGCTCAAGCGCGTCGAGCAGGCTCAGCGTTTCAATGGCCGCGACAATCCCTTCGCGAACGGGCGGCGAGATAAAGTCAAACTCTTCGAATTCTGTGACGCCCAGATCGGACATGCGGAGCAACACTTCGGAAAGATCGGTGCGGTAGATTTCCTCGGTGGTGAACAGGGGGCGCCGGTCAAAGTCCCTGGGCGAGTAGAGCCGGTAACAGACGCCCTCGCGGGTGCGCCCCGCCCTGCCCTTCCGCTGATTCGCCGACGCCTTTGATATGGGGCCTTCGACAAGGCTTGACGTGTAAGTGTTCGGGTTGTAGAAATTGAGTTTTGAAAAGCCCGAATCAATCACCGAGGTTATCCCGTCAATCGTGACCGAGGTCTCCGCGATATTCGTCGAGACAATCACTTTGATTTTTCCCCTGGGAGCGGGTTCAAAGACCCGCTCCTGCTCCTCCTTGCCAAGCCTTCCGTACAACGGCGTGACGTGGAGTCTCGCGGCGAAGGGAGCGTCAAACAGTTGGGCCATACAGTCCTTGATGGCTCTCTCGCCGGGAAGGAAGATGAGCACATCGCCGGAGCGCCCTTCGCCGTCAATGCGATCCATAATGGCGACGATTTTCGCGAGCGTGGGATCGGAAAACGCCTCGGATGACGCGCCGGCGTTCCGCTCTTTCTGGACGCCGGACTTCTCCCGGGGGAATTCCCGCTTGCTCCTGCTCTGCGGCTGGGGCGGCGGCTCGTATAAAACCTGCACCGGATAGGAAACCGCGTCTATTTTCACCACCGGACATTCCCCGAAATATTCTGAAAAGACCTGCGCGTTGATGGTCGCGGACGACACGATCACTTTGAATTCCGCGCGGACATCCAACACCCGTTTCAACAGCCCCAATATGAAGTCTATGTTGAGGCTGCGCTCGTGCGCCTCGTCAATAATAACGCAACCGTATCTGGAAAGCCACGGATCGAGCTTCATTTCCTGAAGCAGGATGCCATCGGTCATTATTTTTATTTTTGTGGAGCTGTCCGTCCTGTCCTCAAACCGCATTTTGTAGCCCACGACGCCCGGATGTTCTCCGCCGGGCAGCGTCGCGCCTGTTTGTTTTGCGATGAACTCGCTCACCGAAAGCGCGGCGATGCGCCGAGGCTGGGTGACGCCGATGACGCCGCGCTCGCCGTATCCGGCTTCATACAGGATAACCGGCAGTTGGGTGGTCTTGCCCGAGCCTGTGGGGCTTTCCACAACGATCACTTGATTGGATTCAAGCGCGGAAAGTATTCGGTCTTTGTGTCTATATACTGGAAGATCAAGATAATGCATAGTGTTACAATAAACTGTAACACCATTGAAGTCAATAGCTCGCCCGCGCCTCATCGACAAAGCGGCGCGGACGAGCCGCCCCGCCGCGGAGCGAATCGATGCGGACTGTCCGCTGCCAACAACTACCGGAACTCAACATGGGGTCGACTGCGGCTGGCCGCGGCTGGCCGCGGTTTGCCGCGCGAGAAAAAGAAGCGTCCGCCACGCGGGATGGTCCCCGCCGCCTATAGGACGGACGGCCTCGCGGCCTCGCGGCCTGACGGGAAGAGAAGGCGGCCATTCCGGATGAATCCACCGGGAAACCGGGCGCAAAAACCGCGCGGACGCAACGCGGCTCCCGCCCGCGCCGTGGACAGCGGGCGCCTCCGCTCCTCGTCAAAGGCGCCTTTCGCGCGTTTCTTTCAACGGGGCGTTTCGAGAGGAGGGACCAACGGCGGCGCGCTCACTCAGAAATACGCGGCGCGGACCCGCCCGCGCCGCCGCGCTTGACAGCCGCGTACCACGCGGATGTACTGGCGAAATGTTCGCAGAACGCGCCCAAACACACGCCGGCGACAAGCCCCGCTCCTAAAAACGGCGGCGCGATATACGCGACGCTTTTCCCAAACACAAAAAAAGACGCCAGAAAGAGTTGGCTCAGGTTGGAAAGCATGGCTCCCGCGACGCCAATTCCAATAAACCCGATGCGGCGGCCGCATAACCGGCGCAGGAAAAACATCGCGGACGCTGAAAGCGTGGTTCCGGCAAGCGAAAAAAGAAAGACATAGGAGAAAAGCGTGCCTGTAACCAGCGCCTGTCCCAGAATTTTAATCAGTACAAGCAGAAAAAAATCGCCGCGTCCAAGCATATCCAGCGCCAGCATCAAAGGCAGGTTCGCAATGCCAATCCGCATGAAGGGGAAGGGCTTTGGGATCATGTATTCAATGGAAGAGAGAAAGAGGCAGAGGGCGCCCAACAGAGCGACCAGCTTGGACGCGCGCCCCGCGTTACCACGTGGTCGCATCAAGCCCGTCCCGATCCGGCGCCCCGCTTTCTATGATGGCGAAAACGTTGTTCGGCAGGCACGCTATCCACTGACCCGACGCTTTGATGTCTCCCTGGGCGACGCAGGTCTGATTGCCGCATGGGGACGACAGCACCCGCGCCCTGCCGCCATGAATCGCCACCACGGTGTCTCCCAGGGGGCCGGAAACCGTCACGGTGTCTTCCGCGTCCACAGGGAATATCCACGCGCTGTCTTGCCCGCGAACGCTCACCCGCGCGTTGTCGCGCGGCTTCGCGTAAACGGCGGCGCTCGAAAAAACAACCGCTCCCAACGAGAGAAGCGCCACGACCGCGTCCAGAGGCTTGAGTGAGACCGCAAGGCTTTTAGAGAATAGGGAAAAGACTGCCGCGAGGGAAAAAGACGTTTTCTTCACGAGTTATGAGCGCTGTTCGGCGATGGCTATGGCAAGCTCGACTTCAGATATACTCATGCCCAGCCGGGTCGCTATCAAATTGGGAGAAAAGCCCGCTCTGGATAGCGCCGCAATCTGCTCAAGCGCGGGCTTTTGTTCCGTCGCGGCGCCAGGAGCCGCGGGCGGCGCTTTCTTCTCTTTTCCCCGCTCTGTATCGTCCCCGGCTTTTTCACCGCCCTCGACGCCGTTTAAGGCGCCGCCGCCAGCGCGGCGTTCCTCGTTGAGCGCCGGTTGAGCGCTCGCGTCGTGTGCCGGCGCCGCCGAATCCTGCGCGTACGCGTTGAGGCGCGCGTCCACAAGCCGCTTGCGCCCAAGTTCGGCGTAGGACTCCTCGTTGGCGCGGCGTTTCGCCAGTTCCTGATCGTACAGCAAGATTCGTTTGTCAAGATCGTCCAGCAACGCCTTGATCGTCTTGATCCTGTCTTCAACGAGCGTCACGTCGCGATCCGTCGCCGCGTCTATTTCGGCGATCAGTTTCGACACCTCTTCCTTGAATTCCGCCAGAATGTGTTCCTGCCCCGTTCTACGCCGTATATATGCGTTGCAATATATAAAAAACAACGCGCATAAACCAAGGCTTGCAATAGAAATAATCGTGCCGCTCTCCATAGTCACCCGCTTATATCAACATTTTTTCCTAATTGAGGATCCCACAGCTTGGGAGTGGCGCCGCCTTCCTCCCGCTCTTCATCACGGCGCCGTTCTCCATCTCTTCCAGAAAATTTGCGTGAGCCGCGGTCGTCTATCGCGCCCGCTCCCTCACTGACATACTGGGATTCATTCACCGCTTGAATATGCTCTTCGGTTTTTTCCTGTTTTTTGAGGTTTTGCAGGGATTGCTGGATAACCAGCCCTTCCTTTTGCACGGCCTGCGATTTCCCCACCGAGTCAATTTGAGTGAACAATATCTGTAGATCAAGCGGTTGAATTGCCATTGTTTCTAATCATCCACGGACTCAAACTCCCTCTTCGCGTCTTTGTCAGGCTCTTCGTATTTAACAACACGAATAAGATTGTCTTCCAGGACAAAGGTTGCGGCGCGGTATTGGCTGCGTATAGGTTCGACAACATCACGGATAACGACTTTGGACCCCGGGTATATTACGTTCGCAACGGAAACACGCCCCCGTGTCTTGATGGCGCTCTGTTCCTCCTGCTTTTTTTCTATTTCTTTATCAATATCTTGCAATTCGGAGACCAGATTATTTCTCTGATCCATAAATTCGTTCAGGAGGAATTCCTTGTCTTCGGGGAGGCTTTTTCTCTGGGTTTTTATGTTGATGAGCGTCTGCATTTCGGCTTGTACGTTTTCAAGTTCTTTTTTATGGCGCTCCTTGTCAAGCGCCAACTGCTCAAGGGCTTCTTTTATACTGGGATCGATGCCCACCTCGCAGATCGTTTCGGCGCCGCCGCTTGAGGTGCCTATGATCTGCGCGTTGATCTCCTCGGAAGCCCTGAGCCTTCCGCCCACGATGCGGGCGCGTTTTCCCTGGCACACGATTCGCTTGTAGGCGTCCACCTGCGAGTTGATGATGCCGTCAGACACCATCACCATGTCGCCCGCGTCAATAATGGCGTTTTCTATAAAACGCGCCCATATGGATTTTCCCGCCTTCACATGACCGGTCGTCTTCCCTGTTATGCCCTGGGCGACGCTGATATCGCCTTCCGCTTCCATTTCGGCGCACCCAACGGATCCTTTTATCTCAATATTTCCGGCCGCTTTTACGGAGAAGCCGTCTTCCACGTTTCCGGTGACCACTACGGTGCCCAAGAAAATGATGTTTCCAGTCTTGAGGCACACATTGCCCTCTACCAAAAACACCGGCTCAACGTTGATAACGCCGTTGGCAAGCGCGACCTGCCCGTTAATGTCGGAAAGAATCACCACGCCGTCTTTGTCCGCGTGTACGTTCTTCCCAAGCGGCAGCGGAATGTCCACGCCGTCTTTTGCGGGAAGAAATTCGCCTTTAACCGTTCTTCCTTTTTTCCCTTCTTCAGCCGGAATTTTCACGGCGACGGGCTGATTCTCAATTACGTTCTGAATAAGCTGAATATTCTTAAAGTCAACCTTGCCGGTGCGGCTTTCCCGCAGATGCACTTTTTTCGAATTTGTCTCAAATTTATACTCTATGTAAGCGTTCCGTCCATTGACTTCTTTAATCCCTTCCGCAACCAACACCGGCGTTTTATAGATGGGATAATCCACAAATTGTTCTATAACATCGCGTTTGATTCCGTACACTATGTGGTTCTTATGCAAAAAACTGACGATGATGTCCTCGGAAAGATCGCAGCCATTGACGCCCGCAGGCTCCACGACTATAAACGCTTTCATGTCGCTATCCGTGATTTCAACCCGTATGTTGCTGTCACGGCTATAGTTGCGGTTAAAGGTTCCGATCTTTATATAAACGCCTTCGGCGTGTTCGACAACAGAGCGCGTCATATTCGCGTCATAGGTTTTAACAACCCGGTCGTTGAGCGCCTGTATCGCCATCTCCTCGGTGACGGGCATGCCCGATCCGACGGGAGGTTTCACTTTAAGCAACACTCCGTCGGCGCTTAACCGGACAAAGACTTCTCCGTTCACGTTCCTCGCAACCAGTGAAACAGCTTCCTCGCCGGCATCCTCGCCACCGGCGCTGGCCTTTGCCTCCCGCGCCAAAACTTTAGCGTAGGCTTTGATCTTCCACTCTTTTTTCCCGGACCCGAAAATGCCTTTGAATCCCCGTTCAACCACTTCATACTCAATGTGACGCACCGGAACATCAAGCAAAGTGGACGCTTCCCCAAGGGCGGACTCCAGGGTCGGCCCCTCAGTGTTGACAATACGAATCGTTCTATCAATTTCAAGCTGTTCTTTCATCAACTGTTGCAGTTTGACAAAATCTATCACTGTTGCCTCCTTTGCAAGTTGCAGATTGCGGCGCCCTCGAACCGCTTCACGTCTTCCTTATGGGGCGGCTGTTTCCTGGGCGATTCGCCGAACACGGCTCGCCGAACCGTGTTCACGTTTCGGAACAGGCTCTTAGAAAAGACCTTTTCGCGCATTGGTTAACTTAGCTCTCAGGTGAACTATCGCCTTTGAGTGAAGCTGCGACACTCTGGACTCGGTGACGCTCAAAACCTGTCCAATTTCTTTAAGCGTCAATCCTTTGTAATAGTATAACACCAGTATCTTTTGCTCCTTTTCGGACAATTCTTTTATATATTCTTTAAGCACTCGTTTGGCTTCGGCTTTCTCGGAAATCACATCGGGGTTAAGACAGGAAGGAGCCTCAATGCTTTCCCCAATGGAAACCTTGTCGTTCTCATCGCCAGAGAACCATACGTCGCTTAAAGAAAGCATGGTGGTTGACGTTGTTTTCGTCAAGAGCTTGAGATACTCGTCTTCTTTGAGCCCAAGCGACAACGCAATCTCCTGATCCGTCGCGACTCTGCCAAGCTGAGCCTCAAGCGCGCCTATAGCGTTCTCAATTTCCCGCGCCTTCTGCCGCACCGAACGCGGAACCCAATCTATCGAGCGAAGCTCATCAATAATAGCGCCACGGATGCGGGTGACGGCGTAGGTTTTGAACTTGACGCCCTTTTTCGGATCGAATTTATCAATAGCGTCCAAAAGCCCGAAAACGCCGAACCCTACGAGATCGTCAAATTCCACCGTAGGAGGCATTCCCACCGCAACCCTGCCTGCCACATATTTTACCAACGGCGCGTATTGCTTGATAAAAGATTCTCGAATCTTTGGATCCTTCGCCTTGCGATACTCAATCCACAGTTCATCTTCTGTTTTTTGCTCAAGAGGGATATTTCCCATCACCACCCTCATTTTTGTTGTAATAAAGTTTTTATCGCATTCGCAACTTTTGTGGGATCGTAATTTTTCCCTAAAACTTCAGACGCCTCTTTCACGTGTTTCCGGGGAGGCGGCTCAAACAATTCCTCCTCTTTTTTTTCAACAAAAGCGCCGGACATGTGTTCTATATCGGGCAACTTCACGTCCTTTAACGGCATGGCTGTATTCGGAAAGAGCATATCCGTTGTGTCGAACGCCGGAGGCGGCGCGGATTCCGCATCCTTTACGCCGTCCGCGCCGCCTCCGTCATTCTCGCCGCCGCCACCCGCTGTTTCAGCAAGGACGCTTTTGGCTTCCACATCCAGGACGCCGCTTGCGGGCAACGCGCCCAACAGCGAGCCTTCATCCGAAAGGACGCCGCCTGTGGCAACGTCATCCGCTCCGGGGGCCGCCGCCGCCGTGGCTTTCGCGGCGGTTTCCACAAACTTTGCGCCGCCAGATGACGCCTGATCCGCGATTGCCGCTGTTTCGGCTGCCTCCGCCTCTGGATCGTCTTCCACGGAAATATTCACATGGGAACTGGCAGGCTGCGCCTCTTTATCAACGGTCGCCGGCGAATTAATCAAAAAACGTCTTACAACCAGATGAATAACTTCTGACAACACAAAAGAAAACAAAGCAAAAGCAAGGGCGCGGACAAGGAGCGCCGGAAAACCGGCGCCGCCGATAAGCCCAACAAGGAAAGACAAAAAAAAGGCTCCGCCGGCAATGCCGCCGCTTGTTTTTACATGCATTATTCGCCTCATGTACGACCGAAGAACCGTTTCATCATAGCGGCAAAACCGCCGCTCTCATGCCGAACTTCGGTTTTGTCCATGCGCTCCACAAGATGCTGCACACAGAGAGACGCCCTGCTCTTGGGCTCAATAACCGTAAAGGGCTTGGTTCTCAATACGGCTTGAGAAACCATCGAATCGTCGTAGATGAAACCAAGATACTCTATCTTGAGGTTCAAAAACTGCCCGGCAATGCTGATCATTCGATCCGAGACTTTTTTCGCTTCTTCGGAGCTTTTCACCCTGTTCACCACGAGCTTCAGCCCGATCTCAATCTTGTTCATCATTTCGGTGGCGATTATCTTGGTAATGCCATAGGCGTCCGTAATCGCGGTCGGCTCTGGCGTCGTAATGATGATCGCGTCATCCGCCGCAACGATGAAGTCCAGCACATTCTTGGAAACACCCGCGCTCGTATCAATGATGATAATATCCACATTAGAAAGGGTGGCAAGCTCGCTGATGAAGTTTTCTCGCTCGTCTTCCGTAAGATTCGCAATCTTGGAAAGCCCGGACGCGCCCGCGACAATGGAGATGCCGTATTCGGTCTCTTCCAGTATCTCCTTCATGGTTTTTTGCTTGCGCATCACATGATAAAGGTTGTATTTGGGAACAAGACCGAGCATAACGTTCACGTTGGCAAGCCCCAAATCGGCGTCCATGACAACCACTTTCTTGCCAAGCCGGGCGTAGGCAATGGCCATATTTACCGAGATATTGGTCTTCCCAACGCCGCCTTTTCCGCTGGTAATAGTGATAATGCGGGTCTTCTTTTGCTCCCACGTCTTAACCGGCTGGACTTTTTCCGCGGTTAACGTCGAAGTCTCTCCTCTTTTCCGCATCAGTTCGCGCAGTTTTTCCGCTTGATCTTCCATGACAATCCTCTTAACAATCCTTGTTTATATACAGGGCTTTTCAAAAACGCGCCCTGCGGGGCATTTGAAAAAGCGACCATAGATGTAGCGCTTAAAGCCTGTTTTTCCACTGTATCCGCTCATCCGCGCCGTAAGGGAAACGCTCCTCAATCTTCGATCTCTTAACATGAAAGCCTTCCAAATTGATGAGGAAACGCACCACAGACGCGGTTTGAATATCGCTCGGCACTTTTTGCCCGTCCGTTATATATGACACCAACTTTCCTTTTTCCGAGATCGCGCTTATCACATTGCCCATGCGTGTGGTTTCGTCTAATTTAGTGATGATCACTGACCGGTAATTAAAAGGCTCAAACTGACGCAGAATTTCTTTTATATCGCTTGATTTTGTCGTCGCCGCAACCGCAAGATGCACTTCCGCGTGAGGTCCGCACGCATCCAGAAGCTGCTTCATCTCGCCCAGTTTAACAGAATCACGCGGACTCTTTCCTATAGTATCGACCAAAATAAGATCAACATCATCAGAATGTTGGGCTATTGTTCTTTTTAGATCATCGTAATCCTCAACATAGGAGACCGGCAGTTCCATGATATTGCCGTACGCTTCGATCTGGGCTTTCGCGCCGATGCGGAATGCGTCAATAGTTATCATCAACACCGAAACAGGCGGTTTGGCCGAGCTTCCTATCCCGTAAATAGCCGCGAGTTTGGCGATAGTGGTGGTTTTTCCAACGCCTGTAGGTCCCACCAACACCATGACGCGCGGTTTTTTATAGACTTTCGCTTCTTTATAGATGAGGATGGTCTCGCCTATCCACTCAAGCGCCTTATCCTGCACAGCGTCGTAATCATTAAGGCTTTCAAGGGAAATTTCTTTCTTGCACCGTTCAATGATGTTCTGAATGTAGCTTTGTGAAAAATCATTGAGCGCAAGCGCCTCGCTCAACCGGACGAGCGTAGAATGAGGCGCTTGCTCGGCGCGCAGGGGAGAGGCGGCGTTGACGTTCAATTTCTCATTTATGGACTTCATCTCCTCCAGAACTTTCATCAGAGTCGGCTCTTCTTTCTTTGCGGCGCCCCCCATTTCAACGAACCGTTTTTTTTCTTCGTTAAAATCAAGCGGTTTCTTAGGCTCGGAAGGAGCAAGCATACTGGAAGCATGCGTTGCGACATTCAGATTTTTTGCGTAATTGTTTGCGGTAAATCCGGTGATCTCCACGCCGTCTTTGGCAAAGAGACCAAATATACCCCCCATACGAATGTTTTTGTGATAGAGAATAGTCACCCTCTCACCGTATTTCGTTCTGATTTTATTGAGACATTCAGTATAATTCAACGCTTGTTCAACAAAATACTCCATTTTTTCCCTTCCCAAATCTTTTGTGTTGGATCGCGAGGACGCGTCATTCCGGACTGAAAAGCCGGGGCGACGTGTTTCTCCACGCAAACCGTCCCCATACGTAAAGCTGCCTGCCATCCACAATGCGCTTATGGAACCGCAACGCGCGCCCAACATGCTTTGCGAATGGGGCTATAAGACCTCCTCATATTAAAGAATTTCATAATATATCACATCAAGAAAAAAATCAACAGACCATTCTTGTATATTTCTTAACTCTGAGGCAAAACGCGCCCGGTCCCGGCCCGTTGATGAACAGCCTCGTATGAGCCTCTCCGCCGCCGGGCGCGCGAGGGGAGTTTTGCCCGGAAGGAAGGGCTCTGGGCGTGGCGGTGTTTTCAGCGCCTGCAAGCGTGGCGTCCGCGTCTCCCGCATGAACCATCATGCCGCCCCGGTTGGCCGGCTCCAGAATTTCCGTTCCGGCCGATTCCAGCGCGTCTGGTTTCGGCTTGGCCGCGCAAGGGAGCGAATGAACTACTCCGTCCTAAAGGGCCGGGTATTGCGCCCGCGCTTTCCAATAAACGGCGCGGCTGGAAGGCTTCATTTTTAGCCATGAAGAATCTGCTATACAAGCGAATGAAAACCGTGATATACTCTCTTCATGCCGCTTTTAGCCGATTTTCACAATCACTCCTGCCTTTCTCCGTGCGGGTCTCTTGATTTAAGCCCTCGTTCTCTGGCGGAGCTGGCGGCGTCAAAAGGGGTGCAAGTCCTCGCGCTCACGGATCACAATTCGAGTCTGAACTGTCCGGCGTTTGCAAAGGCCTGCCCCCGGTACAACGTTCTTCCGATTTTCGGCATGGAAGCCACCACTTCGGAAGAAATTCATGTGGTGTGCCTGTTTGCGAGCCTTGACGCGAGCCTTGCCTTCAGCGAATACGCCTATTCCATTCTCACGCCTTTTCCCAATGATCCTGAAAAGACGGGGGATCAGGTGTTTGTTGACGAGCATGACGATATTGAAGGCGAGGTTGAGTATTATTTGGTGAACCCGCTTGACCTATCGGTGGATCAGATCGGCGGCAAAGTCGCGGAGTACGGCGGCGTAGTGATTCCCGCGCACGTTGATCGTCCGGCGTTTTCTATGACAAGCCA
>JAIRTS010000214.1 GCA_031254795.1 Treponema sp. | reverse complement strand
CTTCACTTCGCCCATGGACTCTTCCTGATAATCGTTTCTTTTCGGTCATAGCCCACGGACACAATGTCAATCGGCGTTTCACAGAACCGCTCGATAAATTCGAGATATTCCATCGCCGCAACCGGAAATTCCTCGTAGGTAAGCGCGTTGGACAGTTTCTTCTTCCAGCCTTTAAACGTCCGTAAAACCGGCTCCGCGCTGTTGAGCGCCTCCACCGAAGCCGGAAAATATTCTATCATCTTGCCGTTGATGCGATAGGCGACGCAGGCTTTGATCTCGTCAAGCGTGTCGTATACGTCGAGATGGGTCATCACCAGGGAGTCGATTGAGTTGGCGAGACATGCGTAACGCAACGCCACGAGATCGAGGTAACCGCAACGCCGGGGTCTGCCGGTCGTAACCCCGTATTCCCGTCCGGTCTCCCGCACGAACTTGTAGATCCCATCTTCCGAGTCGGCGTCGAATTCGCTGGGAAAAGGACCGTTTCCCACACGGGTCGAATACGCCTTGAACACGCCCAGTACCTTGTCAAGCGCCCGCGGACCAACGCCTCCGCCTATCGCGGCTCCCGCGGCGCAGGACATGCCGCTCGACACATACGGATACGTGCCGAGATCGAGATCGAGGAGCGCGCCTTGAGCGCCTTCAAACAGGATCTGCGCGTTTTTATGGTGAAACACATACGTTGAGAGATCAATGGACATGGACTCCAACCGGTCGATATACGGTTCAAGATAGTCTCTGTCAGACGCGTCAAGTTCATCCATTTTTTCCTTCCATGAAAGATCCGCGATGCGGATGCCATCGCGGTCGCTCTTCTTGGAGTAAGTGACGCCGATGCCTCGTCCAGTGGTGCCGATGGGTTTTTTTCGCGCCGCGTCTCGCTCTTTGTCGATCTGAATGTAGCGAGGCAACACAATATGGGCGCGATCCGAAATAAAAACCCTGCCTTTTGTATCAATCCCGCGCTCGTTCAGCATGGCAAGCTCGTTGAACAGCGCGACAGGGTCTATCACCATACCGGTGCCCAAAACCACCATTTTATCGGGGTACAGAATCCCGGACGGAATCAGGTGCAACGCGTACTGCTGTTCACCTATCACAATGGTATGCCCCGCGTTCGCGCCACCCGCATACCGGATGATTATCTGCGCCTCATTCGCCAGATAATCCACGATTTTGCCTTTGCCTTCATCGCCCCACTGGGCGCCGATCACCACTACTTTCACGACAGCGCTCCTATTTGCTCAAAGCGGCGACCGCCGCGCCAAAAAGCGAAGCTTGTTCAACCGGGGACACCACATAGTTGAATGGTTTGTCTCTCGCAAGCATCATGTGCAGACACGATTCGAGGGAATGCCGCATGCCTTTGTAAATCATGTAGGTTGTGCCTTCAACCGCAATACGCACCGGCACGAACGGGTCAAGTCCGGCGGCGGTCTTTTCAACTACGGCGGCAAGTACGCCCCCGGCAAGCCTCGCGCTCCGTTCGGTGACAATCGTTGTGAGATAGGCGAACGAAGCGAGCGCGTCCCGCTCATCTTCGCCGAAAAGCTCGCCGATGACGCCTTCCCGTGAAAGCGGCGCGTACATGAACTCGTTTAGGGAGCGGGTTTGCAAACCGTTCAACGCCAGAAATTCATCAGATCTCCTGAAAGCGATAACGCCGTCTTTGATCGCCTGTTTCAAAATGATAAAGGTGAGGGGGCCGAGATACGCGCCGGACGTGAGCTTCTCTTCGTGAAAACTGCCCGGATTTTTAGTCGCCGCGTCGAATTCCTTGTCAAGAACGCCCATGTACCGGTGCGCGAACGCGCCGGTCTCGCACACCACGATCTGCGGCTTGTCCGGATTGCTAAAATTGATTTTCGGAATGACCTTTTCAGGATACGCCGTGTTAAAGCCGGTTCCCAAAATAAAGCCCACCACGGGACCCGCTTCGACATGGTACTTGTCTTCGCCCCTGAATATGCCCCCGTCCTTTTTTATCTGCACCACGCCCGACAGAAGGGTGGCCGCAGTGTCGTTTATCAACACGATTTTTTCGGGCGCGTGGACAGAGCGGCGCTCAAGCGCGTCCCTCAAACCCTGCCCTATCGCCTTGCCAATTACATCAGGCGCGTCTATCTCTTTGCTGAATTCTAACAGAACGCCATCCAAATCCTTGGTCATATCCATACGATACGAGAACGTGAACCCGATGCCTTCAACATCCGGCTGTTTCTCAAGGAGCGGCGCGGTCAAATCCGCTATGTAGTCAAAGAATTCCGTCCCGCTGACTCTGCCCTTAGCGCCGGGCATGGGCGCTTTTTGGGCGTCTTCCGCGACCGCCTGACCGTTCTCGTCAAAATGCACCAGCGCGGCTCTGAAGTTGGTGCCGCCCGCGTCCAGCGCGATAACGGTCTTGCCCGCCGGCACATGGGAAACGGGACTTATATAAGCCGGAATCATGGGAAGGCTGGAGGGATCTCCCTTGAGACCCCGTTCCATCTCAATGAGAACGTCGCGTTTCAACGCGAATGGGTCTACGATGGTGTAATGAAAGCCGTAATATTCGGCAAATTCGGATAGAGCGTGTGGATCGAATTTCATAGATTGCTCCTTTTTCTTTAGATTTAGAGGAAAAGCGATCTCTAGATCGCTTTTCCAAGAGCCGGTTTTAAAACTAACCCGAACGTCGCAAACGTAGCTCGCGTTTTGAAACCGGCTCAGCTATATGACTTAAAGCCACGCGGCTTGTCCGGTTGCCGCCGCCGCCGCTTGCCGGACGCTTCCATTATATGCGGGAACGAACTGTCCGGCAAGTGGGGAAAAAGCCGGATGTCCACTTCGCGTGATATTGATGGGGAGCGGTAAAATCGCCTTGAAGGGCGAGGCGTGTTGTTCTCTAATGGCGGTTAGACTCAGGGTTTCATACCCTAATAACGCCCTAAAGCTCCCCCGCGTAAGCGGGAGCTTTGGGGGTATGAAACCCTTCGCTACGAATCAAGCGGGTCGAGGTAAACCTCATCAAACCATAACGCTCCGCCCGCATGATCAATATGTCCGTGGGCGCAGATAACCGTATCAGGAAGGGTCGCCGGCTTATCCACATATTCTTTTAAATTCTCAAAGCCG